>JAHDWC010000026.1:17937-30259 GCA_023382575.1 Anaerolineales bacterium | reverse complement strand
TCGGCGGGACCGTGGAGATTCACTCACGTCCCGCCTATGGCACAGAAGTGGAAGCGGTCATCCCTTATCAGGCAGTGAAAACGGGAGAAACAGTATGACAATCCGATTGCTTTTAGTGGACGACCACGCCGTGGTGCGATCTGGTTTGAAGATGCTCATCAGCGGGCAAAAGGACATGGAGATCGTTGGCGAGGCGGCTTCAGCAGAGGAAGCCATGACCGAGACTGAACGCGTCCAACCTAATGTCATTTTGATGGACATCGGGCTACCCGATAAAACAGGCATCGAAGCGACACGTGCGATCAAGGCACGCTTTCCAGATGTGAATGTGGTGGCACTGACCATCCACGAGGATGAGGAATACTTCTTCCAGATGTTGAATGCGGGCGCTTCGGGATACGTCCCGAAACGTGCCGCCCCAGAGGAGCTTATCACTGCCATCAAGGCGGCAGCAATTGGCGAGGTGTATCTGTACCCGTCATTAGCGAAGCTGCTGGTACGAGATTTCTTCAATACCGAGCGGACTGCGGAAGAAAAAGTCAGCCTTGATGGTTTGACCGAGCGGGAGCGCGAAGTGTTGACCCGCCTCGCGGAAGGCGCCAGCAATGATGAGATTGCCGAGGCGCTGGTCATCAGCCCGAAGACGGTGGAACGTCACCGTGAGAACATCATGCGGAAGTTAAGCCTGCATTCACGGTCTGAGTTGGTGCGGTACGCCATTCGTAAGGGGATTATCAAGGCGTAAATCAAGTTGTGGGCTCAAAAGACCCTCTTTTGGAGGGTCTTTTTGTTTGCGATGTGGGGTGAATCCCCTACGGGGCGGAAAAGGCATGGGGTGTTTGCCGCAGGTTTGAGGTCCAAAAAGATGCGGGGATTTCAATCTTAAGATGGGGTTAAGCACGAATTTACTTTATTTTAAGGAAGTTATATAGTTGGGGCAGATAGAAAAGGAGATCGCCATGAACGGTACTGAAATCATCCTCTTGCTCTTCCTTGTCCGCCTGATCGTCCCGTTGGGATTGCTCTTGCTGGCGGGTGAATGGTTTCGCCGACACAATGCCAATTATTGGCTGAAATCGTGAGGTAAATATGGATACTCTTTCATCCATTCTTGTGTTTCTGACTGGGGTTGCCATCCGCCTTGTGATCCCCATCCTGCTGACTGTGCTGGTCGTGATTGTGCTGCGCCGGGTGGATATTCGCTGGCAGAAGGAAGCCGAACTGGAACGCGGCGTCCTGATCAAGGACGCGACGCCCTGTTGGAAGGAACAGGGGCTTTCTCTTGATGAGATCAAGTCTAAAGCAGAAGCCAGCGGAGCCCCTTGCTGGCAATTACACCGTTTGCCCAACGGTTATTTGCGGGAAGAATGCCTGGATTGCGAAGTCTTTCTTTCTGCACCTGTGCCCGAACCCAAACATGCTGTCACCCACGCTTAATTAAGGAGTTTGCTAATGTTCTCTCGCTTTGAAAAATTTTTGATTGCCCTGGTATTCGCCTTCACTTTTGCGGGCGTTACCCTCATTGCCGTTTCGGCACAGGATGAAACCCCGCCTCCTTCTGAGGAGCAGGACTGTGCCACCTGTCATGAGGCGTTTCAGATGAGCTGGCAAAATGGCGCTCATGGAAACGCCACGGACGATCCGATCTTTGTCAACGCCTGGACAGACCAAGGCAAGCCGACGGCTTGTCTCTCCTGCCATGTGACCGGTTACGATGAAGCAACTGGAACCTGGGCGGCGGATGGAGTCACTTGCGCCGCCTGTCACGTGGATGAAGGTGGAGATCATCCCAAGACGACCATGAGCGTGGATGCGAGCGGCGGGACTTGTGGTAACTGTCACACTGACGCCCGCTTTGGTATAGAAGATTGGGAAGGCAGCACGCACTATGCCGCTGGCATGGACTGCACGACCTGTCACGATCCACATAATGCGTCACTGAAGATCACGGTCAATTTGAAGGAACAGAGCTTCAAAGACGCTTCCAGTTTGTGCATTAGCTGCCATGAAAGCACCAGCATGGACTTCCCTTATTCCGTGCATAGCCAAGAGGGCGTCAATTGTATCGACTGTCACCTTGAGCACATGGAAGGCCCAGACAACGATATTCATCAGGTAGCCGATCATTCGTTCAAAGCGAGTGTTGAGACGTGCAGCGCCTGTCATGCGGAACAGATGCATGCGGCTGGCGAAGCTTCAGCGACACATCAATCTGCCCCGGTTGTGGCGAATCCGACCGAAGCAACGGAACCCACTCCCGCAGCTGAGTTATCTTCGATCACGCCTGAGCCGTCGCCCGTCTCACCGCTTGGGTATGCAGGCATTGCAGCCCTGGTCGGTCTCGCCGCTGGCATGCTGTTGGCTCCCTGGCTCGAGAAGGGATACCGCGCCGCATTGAGAAAGTCTGAGGAGGTTCGTCATGACAAAAAATAAGCTCAATCGCCGCGACTTTATCAAACTCTCTGCGGTTGGAGTTGCGGTTGCGGCCGGGTCACGTCTCATTCAGGAGGCGCAGGCTTCCGAGGGCGTCAAAGGCGAGCACCAATGGGTGATGGTCATTGACCAGTCCAAGTGTACAGGCTGCGGACAATGTAACCTGGTTTGCCATGCCAACAACGACATCAACCCGGATCTGGATTGGAACAAGGTTTTGGAAGTCGGCGATGTGGATGGCAAGATGGTCTACCTGCCGCGTCCGTGCATGCAATGTGAGCACGCCCCCTGTGTGGAAGTCTGCCCAGTGGGAGCCAGCTACTACCGTGATGATGGCATCGTGATGATGGATTACGATAAGTGCATTGGTTGCCGTTACTGCATGGTTGCCTGTCCGTACGATGCCCGCGCCTTCAACTGGGAAGCCTTCACTGGTGATAACCCGGCTGTGCCTGAATGGGGCGAACCGGATATTGAGCGCCGTCCGCGTGGTGTGCCTGAAAAATGTTCCTTCTGTTATCAACGCATCGACCGTGGTACATCGCTGGGACTCAAACCCGGAGTGGATGCCGCCGCGACACCTGCCTGTGTGGTGGGCTGCCCAACTGGTGCGCGCATCTTCGGCGACCTGAACGACCCGAATTCCAACGTCAGCCAGCTTTTGAAGAAACATCCTTCCTATCGCTTGCGTGAGAATTTGGGAACCAATCCGCGTGTGTATTATCTGCCCGTGACCGAAAACCGTGTCGTGGAGGGCTAATATGAAAACGATCTTTAGAACCATTCGTGAGAATATCTTCACCCCGTGGGGCATTTGGTTGACCCTCCTCGGCATGATGCTGCTTGCAGCGCTCGTCGGCGGGATCATGGTCTTCTGGAAAGGTCTGTCCATCACCAACCTAACTGACCTTGTCCCGTGGGGATTATGGATCACCATCGACCTTTCGTCCATTGCTGTGGCGGCAGGCGCGTTCAGCATGTGTGCGGCGGTTTATCTCTTTGGGCTGAAACGCTACGAACCCATCGCCCGTACCGCCACCTTCATCGGCTTTACCGGCTACAGCATGGCGATGATGGCTCTCCTGCTTGACATTGGACGTCCAGAACGCTTCTGGAAATCCTTTGTCTACTGGAATACCCACTCCCTGCTTTGGGAAGTGACCATGTGTGTGGGTCTGTATTTCACCGTGTTGTTGCTCGAAGTGATGCCCATCGTCGCCTCCTTTGAATGGCTGCGCAAGAAGTTCCCGCGCCTTGCCGAAAAGATGGAGCATATGCATCATTACGCACCCGTATTGGCCATCTTCGGTCTGGGACTTTCCAGCTTGCATCAATCTTCACTGGGTGCGGTCTATGGCGTCATCAAAGCCCGCCCAGTCTGGTATCGTCCGGAAATGTCAGTGTTATTCATGTTCACGGCCATCCTCGGCGGTATTGCGCTGACTTTGCTGGCATCCATGCTTGCGGCGCGACTCACCTCCAAAGCCAAGGTCAACGATATGTTGATCGACCGCGTTGCCCAATTCCTCGGCTACTTGATGATCGCCTACCTCTACTGGCGCTTCTGGGATTGGCTTGCTCAGACCTATACCTACGAGCCAGGTCGTACAGAAGGATTTGAACTGCTCACCAAGGGACCACTCTCCTTTAACTTTTGGATCGTGGAAATGCTCTTCGGTGCGCTTCTTCCTACCATCTTGCTGCTCTATCGTCCCACACGTCAGACTGCCCTTTGGCGGATGCTTGCGCTCGCGATGATCGTGGCAGGCGTAGTTGCCTTCCGCTTCGACACGAACATTGTCGGTTTCCTGGCGGTCATTCCATACATCCCCGGTGAGATGGTCGTACACTACACATCCTACACTCCCTCGCTGGTTGAATGGGTGACAGGTGGCGGGATCATCGCCTTCGGTCTGCTGGCGTTCTCTGTGGGTGTGAAATACCTGCGGGTTGTGGATCATCGCATCACCAGCGAAGAACACGAAGTTGTGACAGTCAAAGTTGGCGAAGCCGTCCATAACGCGTAGTTTGAAAGTAGCAAACAAAAAGAGCCATCTGTACAGATGGCTCTTTTTCATTTTAGATCAGCTTAGGGCTGAGTTGTGGGGGTGGCTTCCACCGATTCGATAATGGGCGGGATGGTCTCCAGCGCGGTTTCTTCGGCGTTGATAAAACCAAAGATTCCAGCGAGCATGCCCAAGGTCACGACGGCGGCGATGGGGTAGTAGATCATCTTGCGTTTGCGAAGAGTCGCGGCATCGGGGCGGCGGTCAGCGATCCCGGCTTTGATGTCTGCCAGTTCTAGCGGATGTTCGTGAAGCATTTCCTCTTCGGTCATCTTGCCGTTGAACATGGCTTTGTTGAAGCGTTTGATGTGTACGCCGTACATGTGCCAGATGATGATGGCGAGTACAGCCAGCACGGCTTCGTTGCCATGCGCGGCTTTTGCGGCGGGGACGAATTCACCGGGCAGGTATTGAGTGGCAGTGATCGGGTTCCACATGACGAAGCCGGTGGCACCCATCACGAAGGCGCCCCACACGAAGGCCCAATATTCCATTTTTTCTTCGAAGGTGTAGCGTCCCATCTGAGGATAGGTCTTGGCGATGCCGATGTTGTATAAAAGTGCCTGTAGCGCATCTTTTGCGTCTTGAAGTGTGGGCAGCATGGACATTTGGTCGCGCATGACGAAGACGCTGTAGCCCATGACGAGGATATGCCAGGCGGTGCCAAGCATCATGACGATGGCGGCGGTATGGTGAATGTTGCGCAGAGATTCGATTCCGCCCAGCGCTCCAAGAATGGCTTGGGAGAGTCCGGCATCAGGGAAGCGCTGCGGAAGACCCGTCAGCCCGAGGAGGGTGAAGGAGAGCATCATCACCCAATGTTCGATACGACGCGCAATCGGGAAGCGCAGATAGGTTTGTGTTACTTTGTTCATGCGTGCTTGACTCCTTTTATGCGATTGACAATGCGTCGGTAAATATCGGTAAGGATGAAGAGGATCATGCCGCCAAGCACGGCGGGAATGAAGATTTTGTAGAACAGGTCAACGTAATAGACGATGGGATAATGTTCAGGGCTGGGCTCGTAGTGTCCCATCCATGCGGCAGGGAAATTGGAGGTGGCGCCGGGGTGACAACGCTGACATTTGGTGAGCAGATTTTCCTGCATGGCGATGCCGGTTTGCGGATCGTCCACACTGGCGATGTCATGCACGCCGTGGCAGTCAGAGCAGACCGCAGTGTTGATTGGTTGCCCGGGGAATTGCTGTTCAAAGAGGGTTGTGGTCGTGCCGTGGAAGTCGGCTACGTAGGTTTCAAGCACATTGGTGGAGAGACCATACTTGCTCATGATCTCTTCGTTGTCATGGCAGTCAGCACATAAGGCGGGCGAGTTGTTGCGGAAGGATGCCGTGGTGGGGTCGCCAATGTTATGTACGCCATGACAGTCAGTACAAGTGGGCACATCTGTGTTTCCATCGGCGAGGGCGCTGCCGTGGACGCTGTTTTTATAGATGTCGAAAGTTTCAGTGTGACATTTGGCGCAGGTGGCGGGAATCTCTACACGAGCGGCAGTGGTTAACTGTCCGCTGGTTTCGCCGATGATGCGCGGTTGGGTATGCGGGTTGTGACAGTCTGCGCAGAGCGGGGCGTTCTCGTTGCCTTCGTCCAGTGCGGCTTGATGAACGCTGTCGTGGGCGGCATCATACTGGTCTGTGTGACATTCCTGACAGGTCTCCGCGTAGGTTTGTTGATAATCGCGGATGGAATTGGAACGTACAGTGGGGTGTGGATAGTCGCTGATCTCCGTGTGACAATCCACACAGAGGATGCCTTCTCCAGCATGAACCGATAGACCAAACTGAGTGGGGTTGATGGTGACAGGGAGCGATTCGCTGCCGAGCGTTTTGTCGATCCCTTCCTCTTGGTGACAGGCGAGACAGAAGTCGTTTGCGGGTTGATCTTCCTGTGCGGCATGTCCGTAGGAGGGAGCGGCTTGGGCTGGCGAAGCGAACACTACCAGGGCGAAGGCCACAAGCCCCAGTCCGAGGAGCAGGCTCACGGTCCAGATGTGAGGCTGGCGAAATGGTATCCTTTGGTGCATCACATTCTCCTTAACTAAAATGGATAATTCCTATATTATATTCTTAAATTCTGTCATGGGGCAATTGCCCCAATTTTACGAAGGCTTGTCATTGAGGGTCAGTGCTAAATATCACAGATTCAGGGTGATTAATAAAAAGATGGCGGGCATTGCTGCCCACCATCTTTTTTGATGCGATCTTGCTTACGGACGAGTGTAGGTGCTCACGTCGCCGCCCAGGTCTTCGATCGAGTCATACAGGAACTGGATCACGAACTTGGGATTGTGGGTGTAGGCACCCGGGTCTTTCAAAACGTACTGATAGTTGAAGGAGGCTTTCAGCAGGCGCGGAGTCCATGCGGCATAGCCCTTGCCATCGGCACCGAAGAAGTACGGATAGGCATGCGAGTCATACTCGATGGGGTTGCCCGTGCCTTCGGCATAGGCTTGCATCGCTGTGTAGAGGGCTTCGGTCAGGGTATCGATCTCACCCTTGATGCCTTCTTCGACATCACCATCACCGTCGTAATCGACATCGCTTTCGCGGATGGCGGTCGGATCGGAGGTGTCGTGACAGGTTTCGCAGGATTCAACTTTCGCCTCAAGTGCGTGGACATCGTGACAATCCTGACACTTGTTCATCTTGCCTTCTTCATCGGCGTGCATGTTCTGACCTACGTATTCCTTGCCTTCGTAGGTATAAGCACCTTGCACGTCTGCACCGAAGAGCGTGGCGCCAGCGGCAAAGTAGTGGATGTTGCTAAAGCGGATGCTTGGATCGGGTGTGTCAAGTTCCTTGGTGCCGAGAGCCCGATTCACCGTAGTGGTGGAGGAGCGTCCCTGGTGGCACTGGATACAAAGGTTGCCTTCATCTGCTACGAAGTTTCCGTCGGCATCCTTGCCGCCAAAGCTCACAACTGCTCCGCTGGGGAAGGTGACAGAAGCCACAGGATACAGCTCAGGGAAGGCTTCTTCATTGTGACAGGTGGAGCAGGCGAAGCCATTGGATGATTCCACTGGCAGATTCGCGCCAAATTCAAGGAACTGGGGCAATCCAGCCGCGCTGTGGCACTTGGCACAAGCCGCTTCCACTTCGTAGACGGGGTTACCCTCTTCGTCGAGGTCCCAGTGGCGGAAGGGTTCGGTGTTGCCGGCAAAGTGACCCGCATCATTGCGAGCCAGTCCGCTGGTGTCGCCACCGAGGTCGGCAATCGAATCGAATAACAACTGCACGATGTACTTATTGCCGTGGGCGTACGCACCCTTGTCCTTCAATGAGACCTGATAGTTATAGGTCGCTTTGAGGAGGCGGGCGGTCCAAGTGCTGTATCCGACTGCGCCATTATCACCCTGATCGGCAGCGCCATCGCCATCTGCATCAGCGAACCAATAGGGATAGGCGGCAGAGTCGTACACGATACCGGTCCCAGCAGTATCAGCGGCATACTTCTGGATTTCAGCGTACAAGGCAGCCTGCAAGCCTTCGATCTCGTAGTACATGCCTTCGCTGGCGTCGCCGTCGCCATCGTAATCAGGCGCGGAGGAGACCATGCGGACATTCTTAAGATCTTCAACAGTGGCTACATCCTCATGGCAGAGGGTGCATTCTTCGACCTTGACCTTGAGGGTGTGCGGGTCATGACAGCCAATACAAGTGTCATAGCCTTCGACGTGGTCGTTCTTGGCATCGTAGGTCATGCCTTCATACTGATAACCACCTTGCACCATGCCACCATAGAGGGTGGCTGCTGCTGCATAGTAGTGGACATTGCGGAAGCCAAAGCGGACATCATTGCCCTGGTCATCCTTGATCGGGGCCACCACAGCATCCATGTCAGTGATCTGGAAGCGCTCGATCTGCGCATCCACGCTGACCTTGGATTCGCGTCCTTGGTGACATTCCATACAACGGGTGTCATCCCCGGATGTGATCTCCACACCAGAGGGGAACATGACCGTCGTCTTGGTCAGAGTGACTGCGTTATGACACGCTGCACACTGGACGCCTTGGGCGTCGGCTGCTGGGACGGCTGCATCCACTTTGCCAGCTTCTGAACCATCAGCACCGAGGAAATCTTGATAACCGGCGCTGGAATGGCACTTGGCGCACGAAGTGGGCACTTCGGCTGGATCTTCAGCATCCCAGTGGCGGAAGGGTTCGCCAGCCACATCAGCGTGACCGGAACTCTGCCATTCAGCCAGGAAAGGGGTATCGGGAACAGGAGCTACGGGAGCTTCTTCCGTCGTGGCTTCTGTTTCTGCTTCGGTGGGTGCTGCTTCGGTGCCGCCGCATGCCGCTAAAACTGCGCCGATCACGATCAGAACCCCGAGCAAAACAAGAAATTTGTTTAGTTTCATTGCATCATTCTCCTTGAGTTTGAATGGGTGGGGAATTGTCTGTGTAATCCGTGAAAGTCTGCCTCCTTTAGACTATTATAGACATACTTGCAGATTCTACTGAGGTAAAAGATTAAAAGCAAGTTAATTTGTGTGTCGTGTGATGTGACAAAAGTCACAACAATTTGGGTAATAATAGTAGCGTTACTACCTGAAACGAATGACTACTCGTCCGCCAGATTTTCACCCAGATCGGGCAAGGCGGATTCGATCTCTTCCGGACTCTGACCGGATTCAAGACGGTCTACGACTTCATCAAATTCGGCTGGCAGATCTTCCCCCATTTCATTGCCCATCTTTCTCATCATCTTCCCAAAGGCGCGTGGATCATCCTCCATTCCTGCAAGGGAAGAAAGATCCCCTTCCATCCCTTCCATGCGGCTATCCATGCTTTTGGCGATGCGCACCTTTGTCATACGGCGGCGCACATTTTCGCTTCCGCAATGGATGCAGTGTACGGCTTTCTTGCCGTACTCGTTGAAGGTCAGGAACACGTCGAAACGTTGCTGGCACGCATTGCAGAAAAAATCGTAAGTGGGCATGTATTATTTTACCTGATTCTTTCCCAGGTTGGATTAGAAGCGCGGTTTGGTAAAATAGATTGATGTCTCATGAATTCGATCTCCGCAAACCCGATCCCTTATTGATTGTCATCTCCGGCCCCTCTGGAGTTGGTAAAGATTCTGTCGTTCAGCGTATGAAGGAACGCGGCTTTCCCTTTCATTTTGTAGTGACCGCGACCACGCGTGAAAAACGCCCCAATGAAGTGCATGGACGTGATTATTGGTTCGTTTCGAAGGATGAATTTGCGCGCATGATCGAACAGAACGAATTGATCGAATATGCGATCGTCTATGGCGATTACAAGGGCATTCCAAAAGCCCAGGTGCGTGAAGCGTTGGCGAGCGGCAAGGACGTGGTGATGCGACTCGATGTGCAAGGTGCCGAGACGGTGCGAAAACTTGCGCCGGGGGCATTGCTGATTTTTATCACCTGCGAAAGCGAAGAGGAATTGGAACGTCGTTTGCGGTTACGCAAAACCGAGTCGGCAGATTCGCTGTCCTTGCGTATCGCCACCGCTCGCAAGGAATTGCAGCGCATCGAGTCCTTCGATTATGTGATCGTCAATCATGATTTCCAATTGGAAGATACAGTGGAAAAAGTGCGTGCCATCATCACAGCCGAGCATTTGAAAGTAGACCATCGCAAGGTGGAACTGTGAACCAAACTCCCGCCTCATTTACCGACCCGGAGCCTGTCCCTGCTCCTCAAACTGTGCGCGTGCGGATGCCTTCCACGCCACCTACAGTGACGTATGTGTTGATCGCCGTCACCGTGGTGTTTTACATCTTACAGCAATTGGCGACTGTTTTCTTTGGCTATGCAATTTATGACATTGGCTGGCTGGAATTTTTCGGCGCGCGCATCAACAGCGCCATTCTCGCGGGGCAACTATGGCGTTTGATCACACCGGTTTTTCTGCATGGTTCGTTGATGCATATCTTCTTTAACATGTATGCGCTTCTGTCGGTTGGCAGTTTTTTGGAGCGCCATCTCGGACATGTACGCTTCATTCTGCTGTATTTTCTGGGGGCGTTTGCGGGAAATGTCTTTTCCTTTTTATTCACCGGCAGTAATGGATATTCGCTGGGTGCATCTACGGCGGTGTTTGGGTTGATTGCGGCAGAGGCGGTTTTCTTCTTTCAGAATCGCAGCCTCTTTGGCGCACACGCCAAGCAGGCCATTGGGAATGCAGTCATAATCATTTTCATCAACCTTTTCATCGGCTTATCTCCCGGCATTGACAACTGGGGTCACATGGGCGGTTTGTTGGGCGGTGCGATGTTCGCCTGGTTTGCCAGTCCGCGTTGGGCAGTGATCGGCATTCCGCCAGATATGGACTTGCTCGACCAGCGCGAATCGCGCGAGATCATCACAGGGGTGGGGTTGGTGATCCTGGTATTTGGCGCTCTTGCGGCCGCCGGTTTCTTCATCCAATAAAAAAAGCCCATCCGAAAGGATGGGCTTTTTGTTCTCTTGAGAAATTACAGATGACGCTGACTGCGCGGGTCGAAGGCATCCCGCAAGCCATCGCCCATCAGGTTCACACACAAGATCGTGAAGACGATGAACGCGCTGGGATACACCCACATCCACCATGAACCTTGCTGTACGAAGGTCTGGGCGGCAGTGAGCATATTTCCCCACGATGAGGTCGGCGGTTGAATGCCCAGTCCCAGGAAGGAGACATAGGCTTCAGAAAGAATCGAACCTGCCAGTCCAAGGGTGGAAGCGACGATGATAACGCCCATGGTATTCGGAATCAAATGTCGGAAAAATGTCCGCATCTGGCTGGACCCGAGAGATTTGGACACTGAGACATAGTCCATCTCTTTGAGAGAGAGCACATTGGCGCGCACGATACGCGCGAGACCCATCCAGGATGTCAGCCCAATCACGAAGATGACGATGAGCACGCTCCCACTGAACTGCCTGCCCAGGATGGTGACCGTGTCGATATTCCTGCCGATGAATTTGCCCAGCACGATGAGAAGGAACAACTGCGGAATGGAGAGCATCGCCTCGGTGAAACGCATCAAGATGATGTCGACCCAGCCGCCAAAGTAACCGGAGAGTCCGCCGATGAGCGTCCCAAGAGTCACCGAAATGGTGACAGCAGTAATGCCCACGAAGAGGGAAATCTGTCCGCCGTAGATGATGCGCGCGAAGATGTCGCGCCCGGTGCTGTCTGTGCCCATGATGTTTTCATCGGTGGGAGGGCTGAGGCGGGCGGATAAGTTGACCTCATTGGCGCGTTCTTCAGTGATGTTGAACGAGCTGATCACGATAAAGAGGATCAAAAAGGAGAAGCCGATCATGCCAAGGACGGCCATACGGTTTTTGAGGAACCGTCTCCAAATGAGTTGGCCGGGAGTGAGCGGCTTACGCGTCAGGGCTTCACGTCCGACGACGTTCGAATCAATGGAAGCAATATCTGTTGCCATATGAAGACTCCGTTTCCCTAGCTCAACCGAATGCGCGGATCGACAAACGTGTAGATTACGTCGGTGACGATGGTCAGGACCACGACGGCTACCGAGACGATCAAAAGAATGCCAAGCACTACCGGGTAGTCACTGCGTTGGGCATATTCCCAGAAGAGACGCCCCATGCCGGGCCAGGAGTAGACCGATTCGGTCACGATGGCACCTCCCAGCAAAAAGGGAATATCCAACCCGACGATGGTGACCAATGGCAGGGCGGCGTTCCGAAGCGCGTGTTTGAAGAGCACAGCGCGATTAGTAAGTCCCTTCGCGCGGGCGGTGCGGATGTAATCCAGCCCGAGCACTTCGAGAATGCTCGTACGCACAAAGCGGGAATATCCGGCTGTGTTGACAAATGCCAA
>JAHDWC010000026.1:0-17927 GCA_023382575.1 Anaerolineales bacterium | reverse complement strand
TGCGACCGGCAGGATCATGTTCTTGATGTATTCCACCGGATCGCTTTTATCCCAGACGGCTGCACCTGTGGGCAGATAGGGTAATCCCCACTCTTTGAATTGCACGGCGAAGATCAACATCAAGCCGAGCGCACTAAAGAAGATGGGGATGGAAAAGCCGATGAAGGAAAAGGTGGTGATGACATTGTCCCAGATGGAGTATTGCTTGACGGCGGAAATAATGCCAAGGATCAGGGCAAAGGAGACTGTGACAACTTCGGCGGTGAGCATCAGGATGAGCGTGTTGGGGAGGCGCTGACCGATCATTTCGCTGACGGGCTGCCGGGCGAAGAAGGATTGTCCCAGGTCGCCTTGGAGAGCCAGTCCCAGCCATTTGAAGTACTGAACATAAAGCGGGTCGTTCAACCCGAGCCGTTCTTTCAGGGCTTCTTTATCTTCAGCACTCATGCGCGGATTGGCGGCATATTGCGCGAGTGGATCTCCCGAAAACCGGGTCAGGAGAAAACATAAGACCGTAATAATCAAAAGGGTAAAGATGGCTTGGATGAAACGCCGCAGAATATAAGTCCACATGGGGAGCCTCCAGGCTTTTGGATAAGAGCATTCCTGCCGTCGAACAGACGTACCTTAGGCGAGAGGCAGGGTTTACCCTGCCTCTCGTTTCGTGCATTGATATTAGAACATTGTGCCGTGCAAACTACTCAGTGACATCCCAGATCTCAGCTTGCCAGTTCATGTGGGAGTCGCCACCGGTAGGACCAAACTGGAAGCGCGGGGTGGTGCCGAAGACGTTGGCGCGGGCGTACATCATGATCACATAGTAGTTTTCAGCGATGTAAGCCTGGGCTTCGTCGAGGATGGCTTTGCGTTCCGCAGGATCGACCGTGGCGAGTGAAGACTCGATCAGGTCGGAAAGCGCGGGATCGCACAGGTGATACCAGTTGTTACCACTGGGATTCTCGGCGGTCGGGATCTCTTCACACTTGTAGCTGTTGGTGTAGGGATCGGGATAGAAGCCAGTGGTGTAACCACCCATATCGTAATTACCAGTGGTCAACGGACCACCATCCACGTACTGACCGAAGAAGGTGCCAGCCGGGGTGAAGATCGGGATGAATTCAACGCCGATCTGGGCGAGGTCAGCCTGCGCCGCAGTGGCGATGTCCATGCGGATCGGGGCGGTGGTGGTTTCGAAGTTGAAGGACAGCTTCACCTGCTCGCCGTTACAATCGCCAGCGCGGATACCATCAGCGCCGAGGGTGTAGCCGGCTTCGTCAAGCAAAGCAGCAGCAGCTTCGGGATCATACGCATCGACCGTGAGGTCCTGGTTGGTCCAGCCGCTGTTCGGCCACTGGCTGACGGGGACGGTGGTCTTGCCGCTCAAGAGCGCATCCACGATTGCCTGGCGGTTGATACCGAGGGCAATCGCCTTGCGGACGCGGACATCCTTGAAGGGGCAGAAGCCTTCGTTGTCAGCAGCGCCGCGACCATCTACGCCATCGACACGGCCCATGTTGAAGAAGTAATGTTCAAAATTGGAACCGGGGTCCACGGTCAACACAACAGCCGGGGCGAGGGACTCGAGGGTGGCAATGTCACCTTCAGAGAAGTTGGGGTAGAAGTCCACATCACCGGTCTGGAGCGCAGCGAGAGCCGCAGCAGAGTCAGCCACGAAGCGGATCTGGATGCGGTCGAGAATGGCGCGACCCTTGTAGAAGTTCGGGTTGGGGAGCAATTCCATGTAGTCGCCGGGCACCCATTCAGTGATCACGAACGGACCAGAACTGACAGTGGGCATGCGGATGAACGGATCACTCTCCGCCGCGGTCACACCTTCGAGGATGTGCTTGGGCAGAATACCACCGGAGTTGTTCGGACCCTGGGTGAAGAGGGTGGGCCAAGCCGGATAGAGTTCAGCGAATGTAACCACCACGGTGGTGGCATCGGGGGTTTCGACACTGGCGATCTTGTCATACCCGGTGCGGGTGGACACAGCGTTGCCGGGGTCCATCACAAATTCCCAGGTGAACTTGACATCTTCAGAGGTGAGCGGGGTGCCATCAGACCAGAAGAGGCAGTCCTTGAGCTTCCAGGTAATGGTGAGACCGTCTTCAGAGACGCCGCCATTATCGGCAGAAGGAATTTCAGCAGCCAATTCGGGGACGAACGTGCCCTCATCAGTCCATTCGCCCAAGCCAACGAGGGTCAACTGGGTGACCCACACAGCATAGGACATCTGGGTGAAGTAGGGAACAACCGCATCCGGTTCCTGATCAAAGGCGCCGGTGACGGACTTGCCACCATCGGGGAATGCGATGGGTTCAGTTCCCACCGGTTCACATGCGGCAACTTCTTCAGTAGCTTCCGCAGGTTCTTCGGTGGCGGCGGGGGCTTCCGTTTCAGCGGGTGCTTCAGTGGGCTCAGCAGCACCACCACAGGCCGCAAGCACAAGGCTCGCAAGCACCAGCAACGAAAGCAAAGCGAACAGACTTCGTTTCATACGATTCTCCTCCGTTTGAGAATGGTTTTTCATTTTGCCGCGCAAAATGATGGGCGATTATACCCTTAATACAAAATAGCTGGAGACCCAATTCCTTTCCAACCTACTGTAGTAGGGTCTTTGGGCCAAATCCCCGGAATCGGTTCGCCGCATTTTGGACAAGTCCCCGCTGAGGTCAGTTTGTATTCCTGAATGACATATCCCCGCCTCTTCACAACCCGATGGTTACACTTGGGACAGAGAGTATCTTCATACTCTCCCACTGTCCCTGGCAGGTTGCCCGCGTAGACAAACTTCAAGCCCGCCTCACGCCCGATCTCTGCCGCACGGATGAGAGTCTTCGCATCGGTGTTCTCCGGCTCGGTCATCTTGTAATCTTTATGGAAGGCGGTTACATGCCAGGGAATATCCGGTGAGACGTCCACCAGGAAGCGCGCAGCCTCCCACAACTCTTCATTTGAATCGTTGAAGCCGGGAATGGTCAACGTCACCACTTCCACCCACAGACCCGCTTCACGCGCCCGTTTGATTCCATCCAGCGTATGTTGAAGCGTCCCGCCCAATTTGCGATAATTCTTATCGTTCATGCACTTCAAGTCAACCTTATAAGCGGACAGATACGGAGCAAGATATTCGATGGCTTCCGGCGTGTTATTTCCATTCGAGACGTACGCACACCTCAACCCGTTCGCCTTGGCTTCCTTGAATATCTCCACAGCCCACTCACTGGTAATGAGCGGCTCGTTATAAGAAGAGACCACCACCGAGGCATTTGTCCTGCGCGCATACTCCACCATCAATTGCGGCGTCATCTCGCGGATGAATTGCGCCGACACATCCGAAGCCGGATCGCGCATGGCTTGCGAGGTCAGCCAGTTCTGGCAATACGCACAGTGATAGTCACAGCCGAGCATCCCAAAGGTTAGGGCACTCGAGCCGGGCAACACATGTGAAAATGGTTTCTTCTCGATCGGGTCACTTTGCAACGCCGCTACATAGCCATGCGGCACGAACAACCTCCCACCTTTATTGAAGCGTACCTGACAAATCCCGCGCTTGCCCTCGCGGATGAGACAACGATGTCCGCAGGCAAAACAGCGCACCGAATGATCGGCGAGCGTTTCATACAACTCACCTTCCACGGTCAAGCGGTCGAGAAGATTTGCCAGAGCACTCATTTCATCTATAATATAACCATGATATCAGTCGTAATTCAAGCCGGTGGACAGTCCTCCCGCATGGGTGAAGACAAAGCCCTCAAACCGTTTTTGGGAAAGCCGCTCATCGAACGCGTGATTGAGAGGCTTGCTCCGATTGCGGATGAATTGATTGTAACGACGAATCGCCCCGAAGACTATGCCTTCCTTAACGCTTCGACACACCCGGTCGGGCAGTCTGTGCGCCTCGTCGCGGACCTCAAACCGGGGCGCGGCGCCTTGGGCGGACTCTACACCGCCATCGCATCTGCCAGCCATCCGCTGGTGGCCGTCGTCGCATGCGATATGCCCTTTGCGAGTCGCACCTTCTTTGAAAGCGCACACAACCTCCTCGTCGCGGAAGAGGCGGATGTGGTCATCGCAAAATCGGAGGAGGGTTATGAACCGCTCCATGCTTTGTATCGCCGCGAGACGTGCCTGCCTGCCATCGCAGCCGCCATCGACGCCGACTTGTGGAAGGTCATCGCATGGTTCCCCCAAGTAAAAGTGCACACGTTATCGCCTGAGGAGATGAAAGGGATCGACCCCTCGGGCTTGTGCTTTTGGAACGTGAACACGCCCGAAGAGTTTACAAAAGCTGAAGAATTAGCAAAGTAGGTCACGCATGAGGCGTGACCTACTTCTTTATTACCGGACGATCAACACCGGGCAGGGGGCGTGTGCGACAACCTTTTGGCTGGTGCTGCCCAGCAGCAAGCCTGCCAGCCTGCCCAAGCCGCGTGATCCCATCACGATCAAGTCACTCTTGTATTTGGTAGCCGCTGTGATGACTGCTTCTGCGGCGTCGCCTTCCATCACTTCAGTGAGTACTTTGCCGGGCACATCACCGACTTCTGTGACGGCATGCTGGAGGATGGCTTCTGCCTCGCTCTTGCGGTTGACATAGGCGATCTGCATATTCGGCTCGCCCAAATACACCGGGATCGTATCGTATGCCACGATGATATGCAGTTCCTGTGTATTCATTGTGCGCGCCAACTCAGCGGCTTTGCGTGCGGCATGCAGGGCATGCTCCGAGCCATCGACAGCCAATAGGATATGTTCGAACATGATGCCTCCTTTTCAGTGGGGTACAATCCCACTATACATCCAAACTATCTAAATTTCATTTGAGGAGACCGCCCACATGTCATTGAATCTCGATGCCATTCGTCAGCAATTCCCCGGCTTGAAGCGCCCCGCCATCTTCTTTGATAACCCCGGCGGGACGCAGATCGCCCAGCCCAGCATAGACCGCATCAATCGTTACTTGATAGAAAGCAACGCGAATCACGAAGGGGTCTTCGCCACCAGCATTGAGTCGGACGCGGTGTTGGAGGAAGCGCATCGTGCAATGGCAGACTTTTACAACGCCTCTTCACCGGAGGAGATCGTCTTCGGCAACAACATGACCACGCTGACATTGCACATCAGCCGCTCGATCTCGCGTGAATGGCAGGCAGGCGACGAGATCGTCTTGACGCGCCTCGACCACGATGCCAACGTCACGCC
The DNA here is from genome assembly GCA_023382575.1 of Anaerolineales bacterium. Taxonomy (GTDB): domain Bacteria; phylum Chloroflexota; class Anaerolineae; order Anaerolineales; family Villigracilaceae; genus Villigracilis. The sequence continues at coordinate 12,719 of JAHDWC010000026.1, read as the reverse complement.
CTGGGTGTTAGCCGCGCAGGATAAAGGCGTAAAAGTCAACTGGGTGGATTTCGACGTGGAAGATGGCACGCTCAAATTGGATGACTTGCAAAAGGCGCTCGAACGCAAACCCAAACTTGTTGCAGTGGGATACGCCTCCAACTCACTCGGTACGATTAACCCGGTGGGGAAGATCACTCAAATGGCGCATGAAGCCGGCGCGCGGGTGTACATCGACGCAGTGCAATATGCGCCGCATGCGCCCATCGACGTGCAAGCCATCGGTTGTGACTTTCTCGTTTCTTCCGCATATAAATTCTTTGGCCCGCATGTCGGCATACTGTTCGGCAAGCGTGACCTGCTCGAAGAGTTATTTGCCTACAAGGTACGCCCGGCGACGAACCATCTGCCCGGCAAGTTCGAGACCGGCACGCAAAACCATGAGGGCATTGCGGGCGTGCTGGGGGCGCTCGAATATTTCGAATGGATCGCAAAGAACTTCGGCGGCGACTACGACCATCTCAGCCGCGACGGCTACGATGGACGACGACTCGCATTGAAGAAGGCCTTGAACGCTATCCGCGCCTATGAGTTCGAGTTGAGCCGCGCGCTGCTGACTGCGCTGGAAGCGGTTCCCGGACTTCGCATCTATGGCAACACCGACAGCCGCCGCCTGGACGAACGCGTAGCGACCTTCTCCTTCCGTTTGAAGGACATGCACCCCAAAGCAGTGGCGGAAAAACTCGCCGCCGAGAATATCTACGTTTGGGATGGAAACTATTACGCCATCAACGTGACCGAACGGCTGGGGTTGGAGGACAAAGGCGGTATGGTGCGTGTCGGCGCGGCCCACTACAATACGCTCGCTGAAGTGGCGCGCCTGGGTGAAGCCTTGAAAAAGATCGCCGGGGAATGACGAAACAACTCAATGGGCATCAAAAAGAGGAAAGCGAAAGCTTTCCTCTTTTTATTTCGAAGCGCCGTTGAAACGAACGGACTTATCCGAAGCGCTTGACGTAGATCACCAGATCATCGCCCTGGCTGTAAAAATCCTTGATGACCGCTTCCGCTGTGTATCCCATGCCCACATAAAAGGCTCGCGTGGCGACATAAAGCGGCGTGCCCGAAGTTTCCGCCACCAGCATTCGTCCACCCGCTCGTTGAACTGCCTCTTCGCTGGCGGTCAACAGCCCACGCCCCACACCCCCGCGGCGCGTGTCCGGGTCGACCGCGATCCAATACAGGTCAAAGACACCTTCCGTCAGATCCCGTGGACCATAACAGGCAAAGCCGAGAACCTGACTGCCCTCGCGCGCCACGATGAACGTATAACCGCATCCCTCCGCGCCGACGGAGCAGTACTCCTCCCAGATCTCGCGCACACATTCGACCTCTTCCTGATTAAAAACCCCGGCACGGGCTGTGATGGCTTGAATTTGTGAACCGTCGCTTTCCACGGCGATTGCGATCATGGTATCCGTCCTTGTTGCCTGATTGAAGGCGGCGTTTGAGCCCATAGGAATTTTCCCTTTCTTTTTCCTGCAAGTATTGGTGCGCCGATTTTCCCCGCATTTTGAGTTTTCGACAAGCCTGCAAAAGCTCGCCTTGTTCCTGTGTGTTTTGTCGCGAGAAATATAATGAAAAAGGGACACTTTAGGAGAATAATAAAAGAGCAACAAAGGAATAGCGAAGGAGTAGCGAAGGAATAGCGAAGGAACGGCAAAGAAAACGAATGGACAAAGCAACTGAATTTTGAGCCAAAAGCGTGGAGAGTGGAGGGGCATAGCCAAGGTTTATGAGACTCCGTTGCCGGTATAACGATGGATGGCACTTGGCAAGTCCCCCTTGCATACTTCCCTCCATGTTTTCTGTGCCTCTGTGGCTGATTTTTAAATCCTCAGCTTGAAAAGCTTCTAACCTGAAAACCAAAAATTTATGCTAGACTCACTCCAATTCCACACTGGATACTGGTTACAGGAAACGAACTTACATCAATGGAAACCTTATCTTCCGCCCTCGATCCGCAATCCCCTGAATTCAAAGCCAACACCGAACACAACAAAGCCCTAGCGCAGGAATTGAAGAAACACCTTGCAGAAGTCTGCGAAGGTGGCGGCGAGAAGTATCGCAAACGCCACGAAGAACAGGGCAAGTTGTTTGTGCGCGAACGCATCGAACGTCTGCTCGACCCGGGTGCACCCTTCCTTGAACTGTCCGCATTGGCGGCACATGATCTGTATAAAGGCGAAGCCCCAGGCGCGGGCATCGTCACTGGCATTGGGCGGGTATCGAATCGCGAAGTGCTCATCGTCGCCAACGACGCCACCGTCAAAGGCGGCTCGTACTTTCCAATGACGGTCAAGAAGCATTTGCGCGCCCAACAGGTCGCCGAAGAAAATCATTTGCCCTGCCTCTACCTCGTCGATTCCGGCGGCGCAAACTTGCCGTTCCAAGATGAAGTCTTCCCCGACGTCAATCACTTCGGACGCATTTTCTACAATCAAGCGCGCATGTCTGCCAAGCGCATCCCGCAGATCGCGGCTGTCATGGGTTCCTGCACCGCGGGTGGTGCCTATGTCCCGGCCATGAGCGATGAAGCTATCATCGTCAAAGGTGCTGGCACCATCTTCCTCGGCGGACCGCCACTGGTCAAAGCTGCCACAGGCGAAGATGTCACTGCCGAAGAGTTGGGCGGTGCAGATGTCCACACGCGCAAATCAGGTGTAGCCGATCACTTTGCAGAAGACGATGACCACGCGATTGAAATACTTCGTTCGATAGTTGAGACGCTTCCGCGTGGACATGTCCATTCGCATCTTTCCGCGCTGGAAGTGGCTCCACCCGAGGAGCCTTTGTACCCCGCCGACGAATTGTACGGAGTCCTGCCGCGTACCTTCAAAGAGTCCTTCGACGTCCGCGAGATCATCGCCCGCATCGTGGACGGTTCCAAATTCCGCGAGTTCAAAGCGCGCTACGGCACGACTCTCATCTGCGGCTTCGCGAGAATCCACGGCTATCCCGTCGGCATCATCGCCAATAACGGCGTCTTGTTCAGCGAGTCCGCGCTGAAAGGCACGCACTTCATCGAACTGTGCGACCAACGTGGCATTCCGCTAATCTTTTTGCAAAACATTACCGGCTTCATGGTCGGCAAAGAATACGAAACCGGCGGCATCGCAAAGGACGGCGCGAAGATGGTCCATGCCGTTGCCACGACCCGCGTCCCCAAATTGACCCTCGTCATCGGCGGCTCGTTTGGTGCGGGCAACTACGCCATGGCAGGACGCGCCTACGGCTCGCGCTTCCTATGGATGTGGCCCAATGCCCGCATCTCCGTCATGGGCGGAGAACAAGCCGCGAACGTCATGCTCACCATCAAACAGGATCAACTCGTCAGAGAAGGCAAACCAGCCCTGAGCGCGGAAGAAGCGGAAGAGTTCAAACGTCCGCTGTTAGAGAAATACGAGCGCGAAGGTAGTCCCTACTATTCCTCTGCCCGCATCTGGGATGACGGTGTGATCGACCCAGCAGATACCCGTCAAGTGTTGGGATTGTCGCTCTCCATTATGCTCAATGCCCCGAAGGAAGATGGCGGCTTTGGCGTATTCAGGATGTAACCATGCCATTCGAATCCACAACCCCTCACCACCTTCTTGCAAAACTCGCCGGACACTGGCAGGGAATTTCTAAACTCTGGTTTGAACCCGATAAACTTGCCAACGAAGCTTCCATCGTCGGAACCATTCAAATTGTGCTTGATGGCCGCTTCGCCCTTTTCCTATATCAATCGTCCATTGAAGGGGAAGCGCAGCATGGCATGTTCACCTTCGGCTACAACACCCAGCTTGACCGCTACGAAGCCAGTTGGGTGGACTCGTTCCATACGAATACATCCATCATGTTTTGCACGGGTAACGAAAAAGATAAAGGCTTCTTTGTCCTCGGAAGCTATCCCGACCCCACTGGCGGACCTGACTGGGGTTGGCGCACCGAAGTAGAACTTAATCATGACGGTCTGATCATCACAGCCTATAATATCCTTCCAGATGGTAGCGAGGCCAAAGCGACAGAGATGGAGCTAAAGCGCGTCAAGGCATAGCGTATAGTTTGTGATATTGAACAATATCTTTTAAACCTCATCGGAGCCAAACCATGAAGATCCTGATTATCGGCGGCACGCGTTTCCTTGGACGGCATCTTGTCAATTCAGCTCGCGCACGCGGACACGACCTGACCCTCTTCAATCGCGGACAATCCAACCCGAACCTGTTTCGCAAGGTCAAACGCTATCAGGGAGACCGGGAACGGGATTTGGATCAACTGCCGGGTCAATGGGATGCGGTCATCGATACCTGTGGGTATGTTCCGCGCATCGTCAAAATCTCTGCTGATGCGCTGAGAGAGCGCGTCGAAAAATATGTTTTCATCTCCAGCATTTCGGTCTATCCTGATTTCAGCAAGGTTGGTATCAAGGAAAGTGACCCGGTTGGAAAACTCGACGATGAAACCGTGGAAGAAGTCAATGGTATGACGTTCGGTCCGCTGAAGGCATTGTGTGAACGAACCGTGCAGGATATCTTCGGCGTCAACTCGTTGATCATTCGACCGGGACTGATCGTCGGACCACATGACCCAACCGACCGCTTCACATATTGGGTCAAGCGGGTGGCACAGGGTGGAGAGATTCTCGCGCCGGAGGGACCTCAGGCATTGACGCAGCTTATCGATGCGCGCGACCTTGCGGAATTCATCCTCAACCTGATCGAGAATGATATGTCGGGCGTCTTCAATGCCACAGGACCCGAATCGCCGCTTTCATTTGGCACACTGCTCGATACCTGCAAATTGGTCAGCGGAAGTGACGCGAAATATGTTTGGGCATCTGTGGATTTCCTTGAGAAGAACAACGTCATGCCGTGGGGCGATATGCCTGCCTGGGTTCCCGAAACGCCGGAGTATGCCGGGTTTTCACGTGTGGACTTTTCCAAAGCCATGAAGGCCGGGCTGACGTTCTCATCACTTGCGGCGACAGTAAAAGATACGCTCGCCTGGGCGAACGAACGTCCTGCTGATTATGAAATGAAGGCGGGTTTGAAAAGCGAACGCGAAAAAGAATTGTTGGAGAAGCTGCGTGTTCAATAAGATATTGATCGCCAATCGCGGTGAGATCGCCATTCGCATCATGCGTGCCTGCCGCGAGTTGGGCATCCAAACTGTCGCAGTGTATTCAGAGGCGGATAAAGATTCCCTGCATGTTCAATTTGCCGATGAAGCCATTCTGCTCGGCGAAGCGGCGGCCAAAGAATCCTATTTGAACGTGGAGAAACTCATCCGCGCCGCGCTCGATACTCAAGCGGATGCTATCCATCCGGGCTATGGCTTCCTCTCAGAGAACGCTTCTTTCGCCGCCGCAGTCGAATCCGCGAACCTGACCTTTATCGGTCCCTCAGCTGATTCGATCCGCGCGATGGGAGATAAAGCCGAATCCAAGATTCTGATGAAGAAGGCAGGCGTGCCAACCGTTCCAGGCTACGAAGGTTTGGAAACTTATGACGACTTCCAAAAAGCCGCGGACGAAATTGGATACCCTGTATTGGTCAAAGCTGCGGCGGGCGGTGGCGGCAAAGGAATGCGGGTGGTGCATGAAGGCAGTGAGTTAAAGGAAGCCATCGAGCTTGCAAAACGCGAAGCTTTGAACGCCTTCGGTGACGAACGTTTGCTGGTTGAAAAATATCTCGCCGATGCGCATCATATTGAGATACAGGTCTTTGGCGATCAACATGGTAATCTCATCCATCTCTTTGAGCGCGAATGTTCAGTGCAGAGACGCCACCAAAAGATCATCGAAGAATCTCCTTCGCCGTTGTTGACTCCCGAAATCCGCGCCAGAATGGGAGAGGCTGCGGTCCATGCGGCGAAGACTGTGAATTACTTCAATGCGGGTACGGTCGAATTCATCTTTGATCCGAAGACATCGCAATATTATTTTCTTGAGATGAACACCCGCTTGCAAGTGGAACATCCTGTAACGGAGCTTGTGACCGGGTTGGATCTTGTCCGCTGGCAGATTCGTATCGCGGCGGGGGAAGAATTCCCCTTCCAACAAGAGGATATTCATCAGCATGGTCATGCCATTGAGTGCCGCGTCTACGCCGAAGACCCAGCGAATGGATTCCTGCCCAGCACGGGCAAACTCTTGCAATTCATCCAGCCATACGGACCAGGCGTCCGCGTGGATTCAGGGTTTACCCTTGGCAGTGATGTGACCCATTTTTATGATCCATTGCTGGCAAAGTTGATCGTGCATGCCGAGAACCGCGAAGCCGCCATCCAACGGATGCAAACGGCTTTACATGATTTCGTCGTGCATGGTGTGGTGACGAATATCGATTTTATGCGCGCTGTTCTAACGACGGATGATTTCAAGCAAGGTCATGTTTCCACACGCTGGGTGGAGACAACTTTCAATGATTGGTCACCTGCCAAACCTGATCTTCACGCACTGATCGCTGCTGCATTAGCGGATGTGATCTTCATTAGTGGAAAGACACAATCTGCGGTGGCGAATGAGACCGATCCCTTTAACCCATGGAAGCAGACTGGGAGTTATAGAAATTAACCATGAAAACGACCTTTGGCTCTCAGAACATTGAAGTTAATCCATCGGGTGAAAATTTTATTGCTGTTGTTGATGGGAAAGCTGTGAATGTGCAGATCATCCGCGCGGCTCATGGATGGATGGACTTGTTGGTGGATGGTCAACGTGTGACGGCGTATGTCTCGTCGGATATGGCGAAACGCTGGGTGACCCTCAATGGCGGGACGATGATGCTCACGAAAACATCGGGGGCGAAACAAGGCGTCAGACATGAACATGCTGGCGGGCTCATCGCTCCGATGCCGGGTCAGATAAGAAGCGTCGCTGTCAGTGTGGGGGAGGCTGTAAAGAAAGGTCAAACCTTGCTTACGATGGAAGCGATGAAGATGGAAATCCGCATTCAAGCCCTGCGTGATGGAAAGGTGAAATCGGTTTACGTTTCGCAAGGGCAGACGGTGGAACGGGAACAGATCTTGATCGAGATGGAGGACTGATGACCGGAAAATTTTTCGATGAGTTGGAAGTTGGGATGACGTTCAAGCATGGCGGGCGGACGGTAACGGAAATGGATAATGTGCTTTTCTCTGCGCTGACGATGAACACTCAACCGCTTCACGTCAACGAGGATTTTGCTTCTCGAACGGAATTTGGTCAGCGGCTGGTAAATGGCGTCTTCACGTTTGGCTTGGTCGTCGGGCTGACGGTTGCGGATTTGACCGAAGGCACGATCGTGGCGAATCTGGGCTATGACAAAGTCGTGCATCCCAATCCTGTCTTTCATGGTGATACGATTTATGCTGAAAGTGAGATCATTGAAAAACGCGAATCAAAATCCAGACCGAATGCCGGGATTGTCCGCATCAAATGCACGGGGAAAAAGCCAGATGGTACGATTGTGGTGGAATTTGAACGAACGGCGATGTTCTTAAAAAATAGTCAAAGGTCGAAAGTCAAAAGTTTCTGATCTTTGACTTTCGACAAGGAGCCCTATGCATTCCCGACGCGCACTACTTTACATGCCAGGCGATAGCTGGAAGATGATCACCAAGTCCATTACGCTGGGTGTGGACTCTATTTGCATGGACATGGAAGATGGCACAGCCATCAATAAAAAGGCGGAAGCACGCGCTACCATTGCCAAGGCTTTGCAGGAGCTGGACTTTGGCGCAAGCGAAAAACTGGCACGCATTAACTCCATCGGCTCCGGCTGGGAGAAGGACGATATCGAAGCTGTCCTGCCTTATCACCCGGATGGAATCGTGATTCCCAAAGTGGAGTCATTCGAGCAGGTGGACTGGGTCAGCAAGATCATCGAAGATGCCGAGTTGAAGAATGGCTGGCAGGTCAACTCGATCCGCATTTTAATCGGCGTGGAAACGGCTAAAGGAATTTTGAACCTGAAGGAAATTGCAGCGCATCCGCGTTTGGATGCGATCATCTTCGGCGGCGAAGATTTCGCAGCATCGATTGGTGCTGTCCGCACGAAGGATGCGGTTGAATTATTGTATGCGCGGCAGGCGGTCATTGTGGCTTGCGCCGCATACGATTTGCAGGCAATCGATATTGTCACCATCGATTACAAAGATTTGGACGCGCTCAAAGTCGAATCAGAATTTGGCGCAAAACTTGGCTTCAGCGGAAAGCAGATCATTCACCCGAATCAGGTTCAGGTGGTGCAAGAGGCGTTCACTCCGTCGGATGAAGCGATTGCGTATGCAAAAAGGATCGTCGAGACTTTCGAAGCCAGTCAAAAAGAAGGCAAGGGCGCGTATGCACTGGACGGAAAAATGATCGACATGCCGTTATTGAAGAACGCGCAGAAGGTTTTGGCGCGCGCCAAAAAATAGGAGAAAATTTTGCTTCCCATTCTTCTTGGACTTGCATCCGCGCTCACTTGGGGCGCGGGTGATTTTACAGGCGGGCTCGCCGCGCGACGCGTGGGCGCCTATCGTTCTGTGTTTTACGCCGAAGTCATTGGCGTTATCTTCTTATTCATCATCATCGGGCTTACTGGCGAAGACCTGCCCGGTACGCGCACAATGATCTTCGCCGTGCTGGCTGGCATGTTGGGTACGGTCGGGTTGATGCTTCTTTATCACGCCATGGCGATCGGCATGATGAGCATTGCCGCCCCTGTCTCTGCCCTGCTCGCAGCCGCCTTGCCGGTGGCGGTTGGCATCTTTGCCGAAGGCTTGCCTGACTTTTTAACGATCCTCGGATTTGGATTTGCTCTCCTTGCCGTGTGGATGATCTCGCAAAGCGAAGGCGGCGTGAAAGACATCCTCTCGCATCTCTCCGACTTGAAGCTGCCCCTCATCGCAGGCATTGGATTTGGCTTTTACTTCGTCCTCATGCACGAAGCGACCGGCGATGGCGGCGCGGTCATCTGGCCGATGGTCTTCTCACGCCTGGGCGGCATGACGTTGATCACAACGTATCTGCTGGTCACTCGTTCCAATTTGAAGATCGAACTCGGCGCACTGCCCATCATTTCGGTCAATGGGATTCTTGATCTGGGCGGCAACTTCTTTTTCATCCTCGCCGGGCAGGCTGGTCGGTTGGATGTGGCGTCTGTGCTCAGTTCCCTCTTCCCCGGCGCGACGGTCATGCTGGCGTGGATATTCTTAAAAGAACGACTTAATCGAAATCAATGGATTGGGGTGGCCGCGGCACTGGTCGCCATTATTTTGATGACGATATAAGCCCAAATCTGTGGTACACTCACGCCCGCTGTATTTCTGGGAACTTGTTTTGATCACTCTGATTAAGTAAGCCCGAAGGAACACCTCGGGCTTTTTTGTTGGGCGGGTTCTGCTTGCAAAAGCGGACCTTGTTAAGCAGGAAGAAGTTAAATAGAGTTGTCAAAACATTCCGTATAACCGTAGGGCGCAGCCCCTACAATAAAAAAGGATTAATAATGACAACCGATTTTTCTTCTCTCAACCTGCGTGACGAGATCATGCAGGCCATCACTGAACTCGGCTATGCCGAGCCGACGCCCATCCAATCTGGCATGATCCCGCTTATGCTCACCGGCGTGGACGTAGTCGGGCAAGCCCAAACCGGCACCGGCAAAACTGCCGCCTTCGCCCTCCCCATTCTCAATAACTTTGAAAAACAAAAGAATCCGCAAGCCTTGGTGCTCGCGCCTACACGCGAACTTGCACTTCAAGTTGCCGACTCTATGAAGGAATATGGCAAGCATTTGCATGTGCGCGTTCTCGCCGTCTATGGCGGGCAGCCTTATGGTCCGCAGATCAGCAGCCTGCAACGCGGTGTGGATATTGTAGTCGGTACACCTGGCCGTCTCAACGATCTGCTTGAGCGCAAAGTCCTCTTCTTGAACGGCATCAAGACCGTCGTCCTCGATGAAGCGGATGAAATGCTCAACATGGGCTTCGTGGAAGAAGTCGAAAAAATTCTGGCGGAAACTCCCACCGAACGTCAGACCGCGCTTTTCAGCGCCACCATGCCTGCACGGATTCGTAAACTGGCAGATCGCTTCATGCGGGACCCGCAAACGGTTGCCGTGAAACGAAGCACGCTCACCGCCGCGGCGATTGAACAGCGTTATTATCTCGTGAACGAGAATCATAAGACCAATGCGTTGACGCGTCTCTTTGAGATTGAGCCCATCCATAGCGCGTTGATCTTTACCCGCACTCGCGCCGAGACCAGTACGCTTGCGAATGAACTTGTCGTGCGCGGCATTCCTGCCGAAGCCATCAGCGGCGACCTCGACCAGCAAGCCCGCGAACGTGTGCTTGGACGTTTCCGCGCCAATCAGTTGAAGGTGCTCGTTGCCACCGATGTGGCCGCGCGCGGTTTGGACATTGATGACATCTCGCATGTTTTCAACTATCACCTGCCCGATGATGCTGAGGTTTACGTGCATCGCATTGGTCGCACAGGACGTGCCGGTAAGAAGGGCGTGGCTATCACGCTTTTATCTCCGCGTGAAAAACGTCGCATGCGTGAAGTGGAAGCATTGACCAAACAGCCCGTTTCCCAATTGCAGTTGCCCACGCCGGAAGATATTGCCAAACACCGTGAGGACCAGGTGGTGGAAAAACTCAAAGTCTGGCTGGGACGCGGACGCTTCAAACGTGAACTTGAAATGGTGCAGGAATTGATCGATGCCGGGCATGATGTGATGAACATCGCCGCTGCCGCCATCAAAATCTCTCGCGGCGACGAGAAGCAAAGACCCATCGCCGAAGTATCCGAAGTCAGGGATGAACGCCGCGAACGCGATTTCTCACGCGGTGGCAGGCGTGAATCGTTTGGGCGTAGTGAAAAGCCCGGGCGTTTTGGTGACAAATCACGGGTTAAAGGGAGCCGTACTCATGAGGAGGGCATGGTGCGGTGCAAGATCAATAAAGGCAGGGCAAATAACATTCGCCCGAATGACATCGTTGGGCAGATCGCCTTCCATGCCAACATCCCCGGCAACATCATTGGCAAGATTCGCATTGAAGATAAGGTCTCGTTTGTAGACATCCCCGAAGATGTGGTGGAGCAGGTGCTTAAGCACAGCGGAAACTACCGCATCGGAAAAGATAAATTCAGCGTCGTGAAGGCGCAGTAAGTTAAACAAAAAGACCTGACAGAGTTTCAAAACCTGTCAGGTCTTTTATTTATTTCTCTTGTGAGAACAAAGCCGCACCGACGATGCCAGCTTCATTTTGAAACTGCGCCGGGACGATCTTCGTTTGCAGTTTTAACAGCGGCAGGAACTTTTCATGCTGTTTGCTGATGCCGCCGCCGATGATGAACAGGTCAGGCCAGAAAAGTTTTTCCATTTCATTCAAATATTCGTTCAAACGTTTGGCGTACTTTTTCCAGGACATTTCTTCACGCTGACGCGCCGCATCAGAGGCGCGATGCTCGGCGTCAACCCCCTTAAGCTGCAAGTGACCAAATTCCGTGTTGGGGACAAGATGTCCGTTGTAGTAGATCGCAGAACCAATGCCCGTGCCAAGCGTTAGCATGATGACCGTGCCGCCTTGCCCTTTGCCTGCGCCGAACGCCATCTCTGCCATGCCAGCTACATCCGCATCATTGCCAACGTGACAGGGACAACCCGTCACCGAGGTGAGCAATTCATCCGCATTGAGCCCAACCCATTTCTGTGAAACATTCGCCGCCATCATGGCAACGCCATGCTTGATCGGCGCGGGGAACCCCACCCCAACAGGTCCACTCCATTTGAACGCGCGCACAATTTCCGCGACGACTTCCGCCACAGGTTGTGGCTTTGCCCCTTTGGGGGTTTTGATGCGCAGCCGTTCCGCAAGTAAGGTGCCAGTTTCAATGTTTACCGGCGCACCTTTAATACCCGAACCGCCAATGTCAATGCCGAGAGCCTGCATACCCAAACTCCTAGGTGGTGAAATAATGGATCAAACACAATATACCACCGAATAATGGTTGACGTAAAAAACGCCTCAAACCTGACCTTAAATTGGTCAAACAAAAAGAGCCTCATCTACGCTGAACGTGTGGATGAGGCTCTTTGCTTTCTGAATTTAATTCTTCAACTGACGTGACCTGCCAAAGAAGGCGAACGCGATCAATGCCAGCGATAACGGAATAAAGAGCTGCGGGTAACCGTTGCTTTGTGCGCCGATGAAATCCAGGCGAGCTACGTTGTTGAGTGGACCAAGATACCAGATGGCGAGGTACACGATCTCGAAGGGTTTGCTGGTTCCGGCCCACACGCCGAGGGCGAGCGCAAGCGATGGGATGAAGAGCGCACCAGAGACAAAGGCAAGCAGACCAACCATATCACCACTGAGGATGAATTTCAGCATCGCACCACTCCCCATCAAAAACGTGACAAGGAAACCTGCCAGCCATTGCGCAGGGAGTTGCCTCCATAACGGTGACGCAGAAGAGAACGCCAATTGCTGCACATTGTCTCGCGCTTCACGGTTGCCGATTGGCGAAAGCAACAAGATGTGCCACGCCCACGCCAAAGGCAGAATGACCTGACGGACGGTTTCAACGGTAGCAATCAGGCTGGCAAAGATGAGTCCAGCCGCGCCGATGTACCACCACCAGCGCAGACCTTTGACCAGCAGTTTCAATTCAGCAAGTAAGACGTTGAAGAAACTGAACCGATTCGCAGCGCGGTTTAATG
>JAHDWC010000025.1 GCA_023382575.1 Anaerolineales bacterium | reverse complement strand
CATGGTCAGTTGGTAGTTCTCATTTGACAGTTGGTAGTTGCTGAATGGTTGAGGTAACGAAGCCGTCAACCACCCACCACCAACCGATTATGGGACACGATACACGGCTCTTAAATTTCCTTGTGCGTCAAACAGCCTTGCATTCTCGCCGGAACCCCAGACGCCTTCACCGATGCCCCAATATAAATCGATGACTGTATCTGTCCCGGCGGCGGTGTGAACTTGTACGGCCCCATTGGGGTAAAGGGTGATGTTGGGAAAAGTGTAGGTGTTGCCGTCTTCATCCTTGAGTTGCCACGAGGTCAGGTCAAGTTGACCTTCACCCTCGAATTTGATAATGGCAATTTCAGAGGAGAGCACCCCTGCCCCAACCACGCTGCTGATCTTCACGGGAATATCCGTTTGCAATTCGGTGCTGGGTACAGAGGCTGAGTCACTATTACTAACAGAAGTTGCCTGCACGACTGCTGGTTGGCTTGTCGCGCGAACATTACGGTCATACCAAAATAGGATCAACCCGGTCACGCTCGCCGAGACGAACACGTTCAACAGCAGGTATTGGATAAGTTTACGGCGATCCATCGTGCTCGAATCATAGCACAGATTTTCACTGTGCCGCTATTTTTTCATGGAGATTGCAACCCAATCCTTCATTTGACGGGTTTCGCCTCGTTTCAACCCCTTGGCTTGACCAGCCTCTATAACACTTTCTGCCTGATGATCGAGAATCCCGCTTAAGATGATCTCTCCATCCGGCTGAATCAAGTCTGCCAGCCCTGCGTCGAAGAGACGGATGAGCACCGGCGCGAGGATATTCGCCACCACCAGTGGCGCGGACTTGAACGCAAACTGCCCCGCCAGCACCTCGGTCACGGAGCCTTGTCCAAGCAGAAGTTCCTCCCCCACCCCGTTGACATTCGCGTTCTCGCGCGAATTCTTGACGGACTCAATGTCAACATCCACGCCGAGGACAGTCTTTGCGCCAAGTTTGAGCGCGGCAATGGAGAGAATGCCAGATCCACAGCCAACATCAATCACAGTGGAAAGTGGTGAGTGGGAAGTGGAGACTTCCATGAGTTCAAGGCACAACTGCGTCGTCGGATGTGTCCCCGTTCCAAAAGCCATGCCAGGGTCGATCTTGATCGGGATGCGTTTGGGATCGGGGTTCTCCAACCAGGCAGGCAGGATCAGGAGTCCCTCACCGATGAGAATCGGCTTGTAGTGTTGCTTCCAAGCTTCCATCCAGTTTTGATCCGCGATCTGTTTGTAAGTGGGAGTCGGCACCGGCGTGATCATCCCCAAATAATAGAGCGATTCCTCTATTTTCTGTCGCGTCTCTTCGAGTTGATCGTTCACCTCCAAATATGCGCGGACAGTAATGGGACCAGTCGCCGTGCCTTCGTCTTCGTCATTTACGAAGCGCACGCCTTGCTCGGTCATCACGCCGTTAGGCGCAAAACGTGCCAACACATCGGCAACCGATTCAGCAAGTTCGCCGTTGACGGTCAAAGAAACTTCAAGCCAATTCATATCAATCTCCAATAATCAGTACCCGTTTAGTTTTTATTCGCACGATAGAATTTTATCTTTGCATTTTCGAGGGTGACCAAGCCAGCCTGAATATGCGGGTCAATCAATTCAAGAAAGGCTTCCAACTTTTCTTTCGTATCGACAACTTCAACTATGATCGGCATATCTTCGGAAAGACGTTCGATCTTGAAGGTTTGGATGGCGCGAGTATTGGCGCCATACCCCATAAGCCCACGTAAAACGGTTGCGCCTGCCAAGCCCTGCTCGCGGGCTTGCAAGACGATCCATTCGTAGAGCGGTTTGTGCTCATGTTTATCTGACTCGCCAATGAAGATGCGCAGCAAAGAACCTTCTTCAGGAAGATGCATGACTACCTCCAGAGCAAATAGGCGACGGTGCGCCCCAACCAGACGGCAAATAGTCCAATGGCTAGATTCGCGCCAACGTTTGCAAATGCATTCATCAGCTGACCATCACGGGCAAGATTGAGCGTCTCATTACCAAACGATGAAAAGGTGGTAAAGCCGCCAAGAAGCCCAGTGAAAGCGAATAGACGCGCCTCACTTGTAAATACGCCGCGCGATTCGGCAAGTTGGGCAAGAACACCGATGATAAAACATCCGATCACATTGACCGCAAGAGTGCCGAACGGAAAGTCAACACTTTTGGATGCCTGTTGCACCCAGCCGCTGACCAAATAACGCAAGACCGAGCCGATAAATCCGCCCGCGCCGACGAGGAGAATGTTTATCATAAAGCCTTTTGACGATAGACGATTGAGCATGGACGCTGGAAAGTTCGTCTGCGGTCTAGCATCCGTCGTCCATCGTCATCCCTTTCGCTGCCCAGCGGATCAAATCCTTCTCTGCGAAGAGCATCACGGGCAGGTTATTCACATCAAAATACTTCATCTCCGAAATCTCATGTGACGGCTTGAACTCACCGCCCGTTATTTTACACAGATATGTGATTCCCAAATGCGGGAATTCCCGCGCACTCGCCACTCTCAACAAGCGGAGCACATCGATCTGCATACCCGACTCTTCAAAAAACTCACGTACCACCGCTTCAATCGGCTGTTCCCTATATTCTAACGCTCCGCCGGGAATCCCCCACTCGTATTTGCGATAGGTGTGTTTAAAAAGCAAGACCCTGCCCTGTTCGTCGAAGATCAAGGAAGAAACCCCTGCATTGAATTTCGGCTGGGTCATTCTTGTAACAATAACATGTACCCACATGGGCAGCAGACGCCAGAGGCGCATTAGAGGTTTGATCATGGTTTAATGATTATAAAACACTACTTGTGGTCATTTTCCCGATTATAATTTTCCTAAAGTAGTCCTAAAACATTAAGTTCAAAGGAGGTAAACATGGATGCAAAACCAACTAGCATAAACCAAATTTTATATCTACCTGAAACTTATGTAATTCCTGTGTTCCAAAGATACTATGAATGGCAAGATGATCAATGGGAACAGTTATGGTTTGATATTTCTTCAATGTTGGAAAACCGGGCTGAGACCTTAAGTCATTTTATCGGTCCATTTGTTTTTATTTCGCACTCCTCCCCCAGTTCTACCCTACACTTAATTATTGATGGTCAGCAAAGGCTAATTACAATATCATTGATTTTTGCGGCTTTGCGCGATTTAGCAATCCAAAATGAATTTTCTTCCTTATCTGAGTTACTAAACCAGTATCTATTTTCAAAAGATGCAGATGGTTCTCAGCAAATGAAGTTGATCACTAGAGTATTAGATAGAGACACCTTTAAGAATATTTTACAAGGTGATTATTCAAGAATAGACAAAGCATCAAAAATTTATAAATCCTATAATTTTTTTAAGTCCAAAATTGAGAAGCAATAAATAGTAGTGAAGCTGAGAAATTCTCAGTTTTGAAAGATATAACAGACACTATAACCAGACAGCTTCAGTTGGTTGAAATTACGTTAAATCCAAATGACAATCCATCAAATATCTATCAGAGCTTAAACTTTAAGGGAAAGAAGCTTGCTGATGCTGACTTAGCTCGAAACTATGTTTTTATGAAATTGCCAATTAATGACCAAGAAAGGTTCGAAACCTCGTCGTGGCGAAAATTTGAAGATCTATTTCTCGTTGAACAGCAAGTAAATACTGAACATATTGAAGATTTTTATTATAGGTTTTTAATTTTTAAGACTGGATACTTTGCACGTAAAAGTCTGTATTCAGAATTCACTAAATTCGTAGATAGCTTCCTGTCACATTCAGAAGGCAATTCAAAATTCTCAAGGCTTGAAGAATTGGTGATTCTATTAAGGGAATTCGCAGAATACTACATTAGCATAGTTGATCAAAAAGAGACTGATGAAGACATACTAAAGATCTTGAAAAAAAAATGATAAATTATCAATAATTGATACTGCAACTCCTTTTATCTTATCCCTTTACTACAGATACTATAATGGTTCTGCTGAAGCCAAAATCAATAAAGCCGAGTTAATCGCGTTCCTTCAAAACCTTGAAAGTTTCGTTATAAGGCGTTCATTCCTGCGATTAAGAACAAGAGGTTATGGACTTGATTTTGCAGAAGCAATCAAGAAAAGTCTAACACTAGATGACCTAATAAAATACTTTATCTCCAAAGGTTGGCCCACTGATCAAGAAGTAAGAGATAATCTTCACACATTTAAGATTTACATTCATGAGAAGAAAAAAGCTAATCTAATCTTGAGTGAAATTGAGCGAGCACTAGGACATAAAGAAAAGGTAAATCTTGAAGAATTAACAATTGAGCACATTTTGCCGCAAGCTTTAACTGAAGAGTGGAGAGGGATGTTAGGAGACAACCCAGAAACCATTCACGAGAAATATGTTCATACTATTGGGAACTTAACTCTTACTGGCTACAATGACGACTTAGGCAACTTGCCATTTATCGCAAAAAAGGAAGTTTTTCAAGAGAGTAAGCTATCAATAAATAAGTATTTCGATAAGCATGAAGAGTGGAATGAAAAAATCATTCTAAACAGAACCGACTGGATCACAAAATATGTAAATCGAATCTGGCCTCGTCCAAAAGGCTAAAACAAAAAACGAGCGGATGTGAATCCGCTCGTTTTTAATTACCAATTACTAATCTCCAATTACCATCCTACCCGCCCAACGTCTCATTCAACCAATCCAGGAAGCCCTTCTCCTGCGGCTTGACCGTCGTTCCCAAACTCTCTGCCAACTTTTCGAAGAGTTCCTTCTGTTCCTTCGTCAACTTGGTTGGGACAGCCACATTCACGATCACGATCTGGTCACCGCGCTGATTCTTATTGCGGACGTGTGGCACGCCTTTGCCGCGAATGTGGAAAATCTTGCCCGGCTGCGTACCGGAAGGGATTTTCAACTTGTCTTCACCTTCCAAGGTCGGCACAATCACTTCGGCACCCAAGGTGGCTTGAGCGATATTGATATCAAGATTCAGAATCACATCCTGATCGCGACGTTTGAAGAACTGATGCGGCTTCACATCCAACACGAGGAACAAACTGCCCTGCGGACCGCCGTTCTCGCCGGGTCCGCCTTCCCCATTCAAGCGGATCTGTGTGCCCACGTCCACGCCTGCGGGAATTTGCACCTTCTTCTTGACCTTCTTGCGTTCCAAGCCGCTGCCGCGACAAGTAGTACACGGAGAAGCAATCGTCTCACCACGACCATTACAAGTTGGGCATGGAGCCGTCTGCACCATCTGTCCCAAAAAGGTCTGACGCACCTGACGCACTTCACCCTGTCCGCCACAGGTGCCGCACTTTACCGGCGTTGTACCCGGCTCGGCGCCATTGCCGTTACAGCGCGAACACGTCTCATCACGCGCGAACTCGATCTCCTTCTCAACGCCAAAGACCGCTTCCTCAAAGGTAAGCGAAACCTGCATTTGTAGATCCCGCCCACGGCGTGGAGAGCGACGCGAACGTCGTCCCGTGGAGAATCCAAATCCGCTGAACAAGTCCTCGAAGATGTCGTTGAAGTCGACGGTGTAATCCTGATACCCGCCGCCTCCCATGCCGCCCAAGCCCGCCTTGCCGTAGCGGTCATAACGTGCGCGCTTCTCTTTATCCGAAAGCACGCCATACGCCTCGTTGATCTCTTTGAACTTCTCCTCGGCGTGAGGCTCTTTGTTCACATCAGGGTGATACTGACGCGCAAGTTTACGGAATGCGGCTTTGATCTCATCATCGCTCGCGCCCTTGCCCACGCCCAGAATATCGTAATAGTCTTGGTTACCGCTCATAATGAATGGTCACAAGTCGAAGGTCACAGGTCATTGACTTTTGACCTTCGACCTTTGACTAAACTTATTCCTTTACTTCCCCATCCACCACATCAGGTCCAGCAGATGAAGAGCCCGCATCGCCGCTACCCGCAGCCTGCCCCTGCTCATAAACACTGGCACCAATCTTTTGGATGGTCTGCCCCAAGGCTTCGACTGCGGCTTTGATCTTTTCTACATCTTCGCCCTTCGCCGCTTCCTTGACCTCGGCGCTCTTCGCCTCGACCTCAGCCTTAATCTCCGCCGAAACCTTATCACCCAAGTCGCGCAACGCCTTCTCACCCGCATAGACGGTGTTATCGGCATTGTTGCGCGCTTCGATCAAGTCCTTGCGTTTGCGATCTTCCTCGGCATGAGCTTCGGCATCCTTACGCATCTTTTCAATTTCGGCTTCGTTCAAACCAGAAGAAGCCGTGATGGTAATGTGTTGTGACTTGCCCGTCGCCTTATCCTGCGCGCTGACCTTGAGAATGCCGTTCGCATCCACATCAAAGGTCACTTCGATCTGCGGAACACCGCGCGGAGCAGGTGGAATGCCATCGAGAATGAACTTGCCCAGCGACTTGTTATCCGCCGCCATGGGGCGCTCACCCTGCAAAACGTGAATTTCGACCTGTGTCTGGTTATCCGCCGCGGTCGAGAAGACCTGTGAACGGCGGGTCGGGATGGTGGTGTTGCGTTCGATCTGAGCCGTGGCAACGCCGCCAAGGGTTTCAATGGCGAGAGTCAATGGGGTCACATCGAGCAGAAGAATATCCTTCACTTCCCCACCGAGCACGCCACCCTGAATCGCTGCGCCGATCGCCACTACTTCATCGGGGTTCACGCCCTTGTGCGGGTCCTTGCCGAAGAACGCGCGCACGCGGTCTTGGATGGCGGGCATACGGGTCATACCGCCGACCAACACCACTTCGTTGATGTCGCCCGCATTCAATCCTGCATCTGCCAACGCCTGCTTGACCGGTGCAATCGTGCGGTCAACAAGGTCAGCCACCAACTGTTCAAACTTGGCACGGGTCAAGGTCATCACCAAGTGTTTGGGTCCACTCGCATCTGCGGTGAGATACGGCAAGTTGATTTCGGTCTGCATCACGGTCGAGAGTTCGATCTTCGCCTTTTCAGAGGCTTCCTTCAAACGCTGCAACGCCTGACGGTCGTTGTGTAAGTCAATGCCGTTGTCCTTTTTGAACTCGGCAATCAAATAATCCATCACACGCAGGTCAAAGTCATCGCCGCCGAGGAAGGTATCGCCGCTCGTAGCGCGCACTTGGAACACGCCATCCCCCACATCCAAAATGGAAACATCGAACGTACCGCCGCCGAGGTCATATACACAGATGACTTCGTTCTTCTTTTTGTCCAAGCCATACGCCAGCGAAGAAGCCGTCGGTTCGTTGATGATACGCAGCACTTCCAAGCCTGCGATCTTGCCCGCATCCTTGGTCGCATTGCGCTGAGCATCGTTGAAGTAAGCAGGTACGGTAATCACCGCCTGCGTAATGGTCTCACCTAAATATGCCTCAGCATCGGCTTTAATTTTCGCCAAAATCATCGCCGAAACTTCCGGCGCGGAATAATCCTTGCCGCCCAGTTCCACGCGCACATCGCCATTGGGTGCTTCTTTCACCGCATAGGGTACGCGTTTCTTGGTGCGTTCCACTTCGGCATCATCCGCCTTGCGACCCATAAAACGCTTCACAGAAAAGATTGTATTGGTCGGGTTGGTGATCGCCTGATTACGCGCCACACGTCCCACCAAACGCTCGTTATTTTTATTCATCGCCACCACAGAAGGAACCAAGCGCTCCCCTTCCGCCGATGGGATCACGATCGGTTCGCCGCCTTGCATCACCGCCGCTACTGAGTTCGTCGTGCCTAAGTCAATTCCTATAATCTTCGCCATGAAATAATTTCTCCTCAATGATTGTCGAAAGTCAAAAGTCGAACGTCAACCCATTGACTTTCGACCTTCGACTTTTGACTGATTTTTATTGCGCCACTCTCACCAACGCCGGGCGGATCACACGTTCACCGATCACATAACCGTTCTGAACCACATCGATCACATGTCCGCTTTCCACTTCGTCAGACGGTTCATGCGAGATGGCTTCATGGAAGTTTGGGTCAAACGTTGCACCCTTCGCTTCGATCTTCTTCACGCCTTCCATATCCAAAATGTTCTGGAACTTGCGCGCCACCAATTCAATGCCGCTTGCCCAGGCATCGTCGGCGGGGCGGTTTTGCAAAGCGCGTTCCAGATCATCGAGCACGGGCAACACCTTCTTGAAAATATCGCCCTTGGTCGAAACCTTGAACGTCTCGTTATCGCGCTCCATGCGCTTGCGGAAATTCTGGAACTCCGCCTGAGACCGCGCCCACCCATCCTTATATTCGACCATTTTGGATTCAGCCTCTTTCAACTGCTGGATCAACGCCTCACGCTCCGCATCGACGGGAGCCTGCTCGGTCGTCTCAGCCTGTGATTCCGCTGCGGCTTGAGTCTCTTCGATTTCTTCGTTCTTGTTCACTTCTTCTGCCATGTGTCTCACTCTCGTAGTTTCGATATTAGGTATTCGTTATTCGAAGTTCGAGTATCGATTATCGAATATCGTTATTTACTCACCAGAAATATTGTCACTCACCAAATCGCTCAATAACCCAGCCACAAATCTCACCGTGGGAATTGTCCGCGAGTAGGCCATGCGCATGGGACCGAGCACGCCGAGCGCGCCAGTTGCCATGCCGGGGACGCCATAGCGGGCGATGACCAAACTGCACTGACGCAGGTCGTCATATTCGCCTTCACCGCCAATCAGCACTTGCAACGCGCCAACATTGCTGTTGCTGGTGGTCTTTGCCAGCAGGTCTTGCAGGGTGGCGGGTTCTTCAAAAATCTTCAACGCCCGCCGCGGACCATCAACTTCGGAGAATTCGGGTTCGCCCAAAATGTTGGTCAAACCGTCGGTGTAGATTTCGCCGGAGGCTTTTTCGGTCAGGCGGCGCATGTCCTGCAAGATGAGCAGGAGGATGTCCTGATCGAGCGGGTCGGGACGAACCGTCAGCGTGGACATGGCTTGGGCGGTCTGCCCAGCCAAAAGTCCGTTAAGACGCGTTGCCGTTCCGCTGAGTCGTTCCTGGGCAACAGGTTCCGCCAACGTCAGAATCTGCTGTGACACTTCCCCACCGAGCATCACCAGCACCATGAGCACTTGCCTGCCCTGGGTCGAGATCAATTCAACGTGCTTGAATTTGGTGCTCTCAACATGCGGCGCGGCGACAACCGAAACGCCCTGCGATTGGCTCGCAAGGATGGAAGCCGCGAGGGTCATCCACTGGTCGAGTTCGGGGCGCGATTGATAGAACTGGTGCGAGATGGTGTGCTGAACGGTTTCGGGCAGTTCGGCGCTGTGCATCATCTCGCTAACGAAGTAGCGGTAGCCTTCTTCAGTGGGCACGCGTCCGGCAGAAGTATGCGGTTGGCGCAGGTAGCCCATTTCCGTGAGCGCCGCCATCTCGTTGCGAATGGTCGCCGACGACAGGTTGATGTGGTAATGCTCTGCCAGCCGCTTCGAGCCGATGGGCTGAGCGGTGTCGATGTAATCACGGATGATTAGCATCAGGAGGGTTTTCTGTCGTTCGGTGAGAGTAGGCATATTCAAAAATTTAGCACTCCATTCGCGCGAGTGCCAGCAAGTGACTGAATAATAATAACAGCGGGAAAAAGGGAAGTCAATAAGAGGAGTGTAAGAATGTATAAACATGGAAGGACTCTGCGCTTACTTGCGATGACAAAGGGTACAAGTCACTTGACAAATCTTTTATCTTGTTTATAATTATTCTAAATTTATAACCATTCTAAATAAGAGAAGAAATGTCCGATATTACCACTCTCACCTCCGCGTTAAAACAAGCAGGCATGCGCATCACCCCGCAGCGGGTTGCGCTCGTCGTCGATGAGACGGCCACGCGCATGAACATCCCACCGCGGCGATGATCTACGACGAACTCAAGCCGCGCTTTGATTCGCTCAGCCTTGCAACGGTGTACAACACATTAGACACGTTGGTCGGTTTGGGCGTGGTGAATGTTTTGGGTCACGCTGGTGATGACAAGGTCCATTATGATGCGGACACGGAACCGCACGTCAATTTGGCGTGCATTTCCTGCTCACGCATCATCGACATCCCCAGTGAACATGTCACCCACTTGGATTCGGAAATTACCGCGGCTTCGGGCTACAAACTGCTCGGCGCACGTGTGCTGTATTACGGGCTGTGCCCTGATTGTCAGAAAAAGCAAGAGAAAGCAAAGAGAAAACAATGAACTCAAAGATCCCATCCCAAGAAACTCGCTGTACTGAAATTCTCTCCGATACCCTGCGTGGATACGCAGGCATTCAAGAGGTCGATTATGACTATACCGATGGACACTTGAAAGCCGTCTTTGACCCGCGTCTCATTAGTAGTGAGCGTGCGTTGGAAGTCATCAACCATGCCGGGCGTGAAGCGTCCATGCGGGTGGCGCAATGCGCCGCCAAACGCGAACGCGGC
Organism: Anaerolineales bacterium; assembly: GCA_023382575.1. Classification (GTDB taxonomy): domain Bacteria; phylum Chloroflexota; class Anaerolineae; order Anaerolineales; family Villigracilaceae; genus Villigracilis. The sequence continues at coordinate 21,129 of JAHDWC010000025.1, read as the reverse complement.
GAAGAAGCCTGCGCCCAATGCGCGGGCGAACTCGCTTCGCAACTTTCACGTCAATACGAAGCCGCCGCCAACGTGCCGACGGCAACCTTCCGCAAGAACACGCTCGAAGTACGGCTGAATGCTCCACGTTTTGCGACCAGTGAAAACGTCGAGATCGAAGCGTCGTTTTTGCATCCTGCTGAGGCCGAAAAAAGAAAGATCGAGATTCCGGTTGAAAAGATCGAAGTCGCCTTCACAGTCATCAATGCTCTGACCGCCCTGACTGCCTTCATCGGCGCCGGGCTGGGATGGAATCCCACGCTCATCTTTGGGCTGTATTTCGCTTCCTACGTGACTGGTGGTTGGTTCGGCTTGATGGCGAGCATTGAGGCGCTGAAAGAGAAAACGCTCAACGTGGACTTGTTGATGATCCTCGCGGCGCTTGGCGCGGCGGCAATCGGTCAGCCCGCCGAAGGTGCGACGTTGCTCTTCCTGTTCTCGCTATCGAACACACTGCAAACGTACGCAATGGATCGCAGCCGCAAAGCCATCGAAAAACTGCTGGACTTGCGCCCCGCGCAAGCCACCGTGCGGCGTGGCTCGCGTTTGGTCACGCTGCCCATCGAACAATTGACTCTCGGTGATGTGGTTTTGGTTCGCCCCGGCGAGCGCTTCCCCATCGACGGCGAAGTCCTTTCAGGTTCATCGGATGTCAATCAAGCCACCATTACAGGTGAGTCGATGCCGGTACACAAAAAAGAAAATGACCTAGTCTTCGCTGGCACAGTCAATGGGACGGGTTCGCTGGAAATCCGCGTGACGCGCCTCGCCAAAGACACCACCCTAGCACGCATCGTCAAAATGGTGGAGGAAGCGCAATCCACCAAAGCCAACACCCAGCAAATGCTCGACACGTTCGAGCAACGCTATGCCATTTTCGTTTTGGCGGCGGCAGTGTTGCTCATCTTCGTTCCGTGGCTGGTGCTCGGTCATGGCTTCCAACCCACCTTCTATCGCGCGATGACCTGGCTCGTGGTCGCTTCGCCATGCGCGTTGGTGATCTCCACACCTGCCAGCATTTTGTCCGCGATTGCAAACGGCGCGCGCAACGGTGTGCTTTTCAAAGGCGGTGTGCATCTTGAAAAGACCGCCACGCTCAAAGTGTTGGCGTTCGACAAAACCGGCACACTCACAAGCGGAAAGCCTGCGCTGACGGGTCTACATTCCTTCAGTGAGATGAAAGAAGATGACTTGCTGCGCCTCGTCGCTGCATTGGAAGCGCGTTCCGAACATCCGCTGGCAAAAGCCATCGTCGATGCGGCTCATACCCGGACGTTGAGCCTGCCTCCATCCATCGAGTTTCGCGCCATCCCTGGGCAGGGCGTGGAAGGCATCGTCAAATCCCATCACTTGTGGATCGGCAATGAGCGCATGTTCATCGAGCGCGATGTCGAAATCCCTGCTGAAATTTTGAGCAAAGCCAGCGACATGCAAAGCGAAGGTCAAACAGCGATGTTTGTGTACGACCTGAAATCGCAGAGGTTCCTTGGGCTGATCTGCGTGGCGGATACGCTGCGCGAAGATGCCGTGGAAATGATCAAAGCGCTGAAAGCGACTGGTATTGAGCACATTGTCATGTTGACCGGCGATAATGCGAAAGTCGCTGCAAAGATTGCCGAACGCGCTGGCGTGGATGAATTCCATGCGGACTTGCTGCCACAAGATAAAGTGACAGTGTTGAAGTCGCTGCAAAAGAAGTATGGTCCCGTGGCGATGGTCGGCGACGGCGTCAACGATGCCCCCTCCCTAGCTACTGCTGACATTGGCATCGCCATGGGCGGCGCAGGCACAGACGTCGCCATCGAAACTGCGGATGTGGTTTTGATGTCTGATGATTTGCGAAAGATTCCGTTTTCCATTGGCTTGGCGAGACAGGCACGCAAGGTCGTCTGGCAAAACCTGACCTTTGCCTTGAGTGTGATCGTATTGCTCGTTGCAGGTGCATTCGGCGCGGAATTGGCACTTCCGCTGGGGGTGGTCGGTCATGAAGGCAGCACGGTCTTGGTAGTATTGAATGGGCTGAGACTGTTGGGATACAAGTAAACGTAAACAAAAAAGAGCGACGGATATGTCCGTCGCTCTTTTGATTCTAAAATGGCAGATTAAGGTGTCGGCGGAGATGGACGCCAAACGGGGTGGAAATCCTGCGCTGAGTCGGTGGTGAGGCGCACTCTGTCGCCGCCGGAAACGGTCATGAAGAAGATGTCAAAATTGCCGGCTTCTCCTACTCCCTCATAGGCGATATAAAAGCCATCCGGTGAGTAATCCACATTTTTGATGAGAGCCACGTTCAACTGCGCGCGTGAACCCTGCTCATTGGTGCGGTCTGTGGCAGAGGTGCTCATCAAATAGGGATTGCAATAGCGCGTGGCACAACTTTGATTGAAGAGGATGATGTCACCTTTGGGAGACCAGGCAGGTGCGTAGTCGTTGTACGCCACACCGCTACGGATGATCTGCTGCGCTTCGGTACCATCAGCGTTCATGATCCAAATCTGATAAACGCCCAAACGCCGAACCACATACACGATCTTGGAGCCATCTGGTGACCAAGCTGGCATACGAGATTCGACCCGCTGCTCACCTTTGGTGATTTGCGTCACAGTCGAGAGGTCATCCATATTGATGGTGAAGATTTCCATCTGACCGGTGCGCATGGATGTAAACGCAATCCATTTTCCATCCGGCGACCAAGTGGGATCAAAGCTGCCACCTGGCGCGGCATCAAGTGCTGTCAACCCGGTGCCATCCGCGTTGATGATATAGAGGCTGGTATTGAAATAGACTTCGTCATTGCTTCGGCATGGAGAGATGAAAACAATTCGCTGGCCATCCGGTGAGAAGGCTGGCTGGCATGCGCCAGTTGGCAGATTGGTCACCTGGAAGGCGTTCTCTCCATTGAGGTCTGCCAAAAAGATCTGGGGGATTCCCGTCCTGCTCGAAGCGAAGGCGATCTGTCCCGCACCACCACCAATGACAGGAGCAACAGGGTCCACTGAAGCTTCCGGGGTACCCGTTCCCGCTTCGGTGGTCAGAAGCGGAACAAGCGTATTGGTTGGAGTAAAGGTTGCTGTGGGGCGCGCTGTCGACGTGGATGTTGGCTCGGGGGTGTCCGTCGCTTCTTCCGTCGGAGTTGGAAGCGGCGGGGTTGGCGTCGCAGTCGCCGTGCTGGTATTGGTCGGCATGATGAATGGAATCATCGCGCGCACATCAGCCGGCAAAATCCCCGGCGCAAGGAATGGAATCGATAATAAAAGGAGGAACAGCACGAAAACCAAAAAGCGAATGGTGGCCATGCGCTGTTTGCGTTCACGTTCTTTCTGCCGTTTCAGCGGGGAGATGAAAGGTTGTTCTTCCTGCAAAGATGCCGCCGCAGGAATCGGTCCCTTGGGTTTGGACTTGGCCTTTGCGGGAATCTCGTTGGCATCTACAACTGTGTCGTTAATTTCTTTAGGGGCGGCAACTTCCGGTGGCGGAGGGGTAATGGTGTATGTGCCTGGAATTTGCTGGGTCTTGGCCTTGGACGCCAATAAAGCTTTTTTGAAATCCTCTGCCGTTTGGAAGCGGTCACTCGGATCGACTGCCATGGCTTTTTCAATGGTAGCTGCCATACGGCGGGATACTTTTGAATTGCGCTTCCGCAATGGGGTGAGTTGGGCATTGTCCATTGCGCGGGCGAGACCATCTTCGGGGATGACGCCTGTCAGCGCGGCGTATAACGTCGCCCCGAGCGAATATATGTCTGTACGCGGATCAGTCCGTGCTGTGCCATATTGTTCAGGTGGAGAATAGCCGGGCGTCATGGCGCGCGCGCCAGTGGTGGTCGCCTGGCTGGCGCTTTGATAGACCTTCGCCAAGCCAAAGTCCACTAGGAAGATGTGACCATCTGGTGTGATCTTCACATTGCCGGGTTTAATGTCACGATGCAGGATGGGAGGCTTGCGGGTATGCAGATACGCCAGCGCGTCACAGATGGAAGCGCCAATGTGTATTGCCTCTTCTTCAGAAAGCATGCCCAACCGCTCCATGCGGTAACGCAGATCCTCTCCTTCGATGAAATCCATGACAAGGTATTGCCCCTGATCGCCCATCACGAAATGATCGGAGACGCGCGGCAAATTCGGGTGCCGCAAATTGGCGAGGATCACCGCCTCGAGCCGGAACTGGCGCGCATATTCATCGGTCGTGAAAAGATTTTCTTTTAAAGCGACCGAAACGCCCAAATTCTCGTCGATGGCGCGATAAACCGATCCCATGCCGCCCTGACCGAGGATGTCAACAATACGATAACGATTATGAATGAGAGTATCTTTTTCCAGCGTCATTGAAAAACCTGAGTCTACCCAGGCAGTGTAACTGCCTCATTTTTGTCTGCAGAAGACACGCCAAGGCAAAACCTCACATCTCCCTGCATACAAAATAAATTGGATAGGTATTCTGGTGCTATGAATAATGAGGCATTATATCAGATGGACGGTTTTGCCAAACCAGATGCACTTAATTTGAAATGTTGAAACACCCACGGTGCGCCACCTGTCACCCACCACCCCACCAACGTGTAGCGAATGAAGCGCAACGAATAGTCCAAGATGCCATCACCGCGCGGGAAGACCTCACCGAGCCCCATCCACAAGATGAGAACACCGATGACGCCGATCACGTAACGAAGGGCGCGCTGCCAAACCGGACCGGAAGCCTGGAACCCACCCAGCGAGTTGATCCACGCCAAGCCGATGGCTAACCCAAAGAACGTCCCAGCCGAGGTGAAGGTTCCTTCCGGGTTGACGGGGTCCGGAATCTCAGGTCCGGCGCGAAGCGCATTATCGATCCACTCTTCGGGCAGTTCAAACCCGCTACGCAGGGCAGTGATTCCCGAACCGATCAGGACGAGTACCATCGAAGCGATAAATGCCAGCAAGATCTGCTGACGAAGCGTCTTCCCGCTTAACCACGCCGCGCCTGGGTCCCAGAAGCGACCGAAAACCCAAAGCAGAATAGCGCCGATCAACCACCCGATAATGACATCGTGCGGGAAGTGCGAGCCGAGGAACATGCGTGAAAAACCGATCATGAAGATCAAAAATCCGCATACAACCCACACCCAAGCCTTTTTATAGTACAAGGCAATGATGCCCCACACGCTCATCGCATGTTGAGCATGCCCGGATGGAATTCCAAAGGATGTCTCTGCCCACAACCCGCGGACATGCGAACTGACCCAATATGGGCGCGGACCGGCAAACGTCAACTTGCCGAAGTAGTTGAATAAATTGCTGGTCGCCAGAATCAGCCCCACACGCAAACCGAGCGCAGAATCAATGCTCCAATATAACAAGGGCAAAACAATGAAAAAAAAGTCTTCCGTGCCAAGCTGGCTGAAAAATCGCATGGGGGCGATCAGCCAATCTCCCAGTCCTTGCAGGGCAATTATAAAAGCCACGCCGCTGTCGATCCAAGTTTGCATACAGTCCTCCAGTAGGGTTTTTTGTGCCGTACAATTGACGAACTTGCGCCCCTCATTGTACACTCAACAGATGGAAAAATCATCTCGCTGGTGGGATCTGCCTTCCGCGGTATTGCTGTTTGTCGCGGTGCTATTTTCAGCATGGCGACTGCAAACCACCGATTGGACTGAGGGGTTGGGACATGTCCGCAATGTGGCGATTCTCGGGCTGCTGGTCGGCCTGGCGCTGGGACAAAGCCGCTTCCAAAAACGAGGCGTGATCCTGCTTTCCATCGGCTATATGCTGGTATTTTTCCTCTGGCAATGGCTGGGATTGATTCCCTTTGAAGAAGAACAGACCTATCTGGGAGATCGCCTGCTCATCCTCCTTGGCAGGTTGTTCACCGACTTGGGCGAGTTCTTTGCGGGCCGCCCAGTGGAGAATCAACTGCTGATCGTCGTCCTGTTGTGTATCCCCTACTGGTTTGCAAGTTTATTCAGCGGTTATCAACTGACGCGTCATGCCAACTATCTGGCATCCATTTTGCCGGGCGGCATCTTGATGCTGTTCGTTTTCATTTATCACTTTACTTCCAAAGATTACACATGGATGTTCGGTGCGTATTTGTTCATAGCCCTGTTATTGTTAGGCAGACAAAAATATCTACTGGACCGAAAAAAGTGGGCGAAGGAACGTGTCCAGGTTTCCAGTGAAAGCAGTCTCGACTTGAACAACACCAGCATGGTCATCGCCGCCGCGTTGGTGATGCTGGCTTGGGGAATGCCTTACACCTTCGCATCCAATGCGGATGCGAAAGAAGCCTGGCAAAATGTCACCCGGGATTGGTTCTCAGGTGACCGCTTCGAAAATCTGTTCAAGTCGGTCAACAAGGAAAAGAAACCGCAGCCAAGAAATTTCCAAACCGAACTGGCGCTTGGCACGCAGACATCGTTGAGCGAACTGGTGGTCTTTCTTGTCCATGTGCCCAATAGTGCAGATGAAATTCCGCGCCTCTACTGGCGCGGACAGGTGTATGACCGTTACGAAAATGATCGCTGGCTGACAACAGGCGAAGACGAACTCCGCCATGTCCAAACTGATGGCGATCTCGACATTCCAGATACAGACAACCGCCGAAGAATCAGCTTTACCTACGATGTATACAGCGAAGGACAGACGATCCTATATTCTGCGGCACAACCCATCTGGCTGAATCAAAATGCGCTCATCCTGCACTCAAAACTTTCTGACGAGTCTGAGTTGCTGGATGTGATGGCGATCCGCGCTTCACCCAGGCTGGAAGCGGGTGACCTGTATCGCATGAGCGCCTTGATCGCCAACCCAACCATCCCTGAATTACAGGAAAGCACACAAGAATATCCCGACTGGGTCACGGAAAAATATCTGCAATTGCCCGTTGATTTCTCGCCGCGCATCCGTGCGCTGGCCCGTGAGATCACCGTAGAGTACGACAATCCCTACGACAAGACCCTTGCCATCACAAACTATCTGCGCGAAGAGATTCGTTACACGCCGGGCATTTCCATCCCACCTGGCGAGGATATAGACCCCATTGAATATTTCCTGCTTGACAGCAAACAGGGTTTCTGTAATTACTACGCCACCGCCGAGGTGTTGATGTTGCGCTCCATTGGCATCCCTGCCCGGCTGGCGGTGGGATATGCTCAAGGCGAACCCAATATTCAGGAAAGCATCTACACCGTCCGCGAGCGTGATCTGCATGCCTGGCCCGAAGTGTACTTCGCTGGCTATGGCTGGGTGGAGTTTGAGCCGACGGGCAACCAACAGCCGCTCGAACGTCCGTTGGAGCACGAGGAACGGCCGGCTGTCGTGACAACGCCCAATAACCCGGTCCAGCAAATTCCATTGTTGGATGATGAAGTCCCCACCCTCGAACCCAGTACAGAGACGCCGTCTGCGCCGCGTCTGACCGCATCACAAATCCGCTGGATCAGTTCACTGGCTGGAATCCTTCTCTTCGGGTTGGTACTTTTCTTCGTCAAAAAGCGACTGGCACCAAACACCCCCGTAGTGGTTATCCTAAAAAATGCCATCGACCGCAGCGGATTCAACGCGCCAGACTGGTTGAATAACTGGCTCCTGTTTGGCATGCTGCCCCCCATCGAGCGTTCATTCCAGAGTGTCAACACGGGGCTGCGTTGGCTGGGACGTCCACAGCCGTCACACGTCACTGCCGCGGAACGCGCAGTCATTTTGCGAAAGATGCTCCCCGATGCTGCGCCATCTATCGAGGCGTTGTTGCGGGAACATCAATCGGCGTTGTTCAGCTCCCATGGCGGCGATATCGCCGTCGCCCGGCGTGCTGCGCGGGATATTCTGTACAAATCGCTGTATCTACGTCTAAAAATCTTCATATTGGGATACAATTAGGTTTAACGCCGACCTTGATTGGTATTCCAAGATGACCACTGATAATACTCGTCCCAGAATGGTGCATGACCAACTTCTCGCTTTAAGCGTCCTCGCGGGAAAAGTCAGCACTGACCTGGAATCCCATAAACTAAAACTCCCTAAAAATACCGCCGACGATCTGAAGTACCTGCAAACTACATTGGAGCAGGTCAGCAGCAAGATCGAAGTCTTTCAGCGCGAGCACAGCAACATGCTCGCGCTTGCTGAAATCGGACAGGTGATCAATTCCTCGCTTGAGTTGGATGAAGTGCTGCGCATCGTGATGGATAACATCGTGCGCCTCACCAAAGCCGAGCGGGGCTTTTTGATGTTGCGTGATGAAAACGGTGAGATGATCGCCCGCACTGCGCGAAACTGGGAAATGGAATCCATCAATTCGTCGGAGAAGAACGTCAGCCGCACGGTGGTTCAACGTGTGATCGACACGGGCGAGTCCATCGTCACGACCAACGCGCAGGAAGACCAGCGCTTTGTCGGACAGGAAAGTATCGTCGCCTTTAACCTGCGTTCCATTCTGTGCGTGCCACTCAAGGTCAAGAACGACCTGATCGGCGTCATTTACGCTGACAACCGCATCCGCACCGGCATTTTCACCGACTCAGAAAAGGATCTGCTGGAAGCCTTTGCCAATCAGGCTGCTGTCGCCATCGAAAATGCGCGGCTGTTCTCCTCGCTCAAACATACCCTCGAAGAAGTGACCGCGCTCAAGAATCTGATGGACAACGTCTTCGCATCCATCGCCAGCGGAGTCATCACGGCGGATGTGCAGGACACCATCACGCTTGCCAATCGCGCGGCGGAAAATATCCTTGGCGCATCACAGCAGGACATCATCGGTCATCATCTCAAAGAGGCGCTGGCGTCCGTTTCCAGTGAGCTTGAGTCACATCTGACCGAGATCCGCAAAACGGATAAGCCCATCGTTGAATTGGAACTCAGCCACTCTGTCCCATCGCGTGGGACGGTGAACTGGCGTTTCAACCTCTCGCCGCTCAAGGATGCGAGTCAAAAAACTCAAGGTGTAGCCATCGTTCTGGATGACTTGACCGAACGAAAGAAGTTGGAAGCGCAGCGCCGTCTGTTCGAGCGCATGGTCTCTCCCGCCGTCATCGAGCAGCTTGATCCGAACAGTTTACAACTCGGCGGCAAGCGGACGGAGATCACCGCCCTGTTCGCAGACATCCGCGGATTTACCACCTACAGCGAGAGCCTGCCGCCTGAAAAATTGGTGAGCATCCTCAACCAATACCTTGCTGCCATGGCAGAAGCTGTGCTGGCACAGGAAGGCACCATCGACAAGTTCATGGGCGACGCCATCATGGCTTGGTTTAATGCCCCCGTCCCGCAGCCGGACCACACCTTGCGCGCTGTGAAGACAGCGCTTGCCATCCGTGAGTCGGTGGAGAAGCTTTACCAAGAACTCCCCGTGGATTCACATCTCGCGTTTGGTGTGGGGATTCACAGCGGTGAAGCCGTGCTTGGTTTGATCGGTACGGAGAAGCGCCTCGAATACACCGCCATCAGCGACTCGGTCAACACGGCCAAACGCATTCAGGAAAATTCGGCGCGCAACCAGATCCTCATCAGCCGCGATGCGTATGAACATGTCAAAGATCAAGTGGATGCCAAGCCGCATGCAGACATGAGCGTCAAAGGCAAAACGCAACCCATCGGGGTGTATGAAATCTTGGGTTTGAAATAATTCCCCTACATTAACGATAAAAGGCTTTCGATTTACAGATCGAAAGCCTTTTCTTTTACCAAACAAAAATTATCCGACCAACTCCACGAACCGAACAACACTTTCCACCCCGCGCTCAATCGGCTCAACGTCGATGTATTCATCAACCGTGTGAGCGCCACCGCCCGTTGTGATTCCCAACACTACGGCAGGGATTCCTCGACTCAACGGGATGTTCGCATCGGTCGAACCGGAAGTTAACACGGGGTCAAGCCCGCCTTCGCGGAGAGACTGCATTGCCAGTTGCACAAATTCATGCTCGGCAGGAATCTGCCCGGCGGGACGCTCTCCGATAACTTCCGCCTGAATTTTCACGCCTTCATGTTTCCAATGGATCAAAATATCTTCCACTTGATGGACGATCTTCGCCAACACCTGCGGATCTTCCGAACGCAGATCCAACTCGCATTTAGCTTCCGCCGCCAGCACATTGACGCCCGTGCCACCATGAATGGTACCGACGTTCATCGTCGTACGCGGATGACGCGGCAGGGGAATCTCGGTCAACTGCGTGATCAAGGCCGCCAATTCATGCACCGCCGAGGGTTGACCATAATCCGACCACGAATGTCCGCCGCGGGTTTTGGCCGTGATGCGATACCGCTTCACGCCAATGGCGCGATGATACACATGCCCGAGGGCGAGTCCCTCCAGCACAAGATACCCCGACACTTCCGCCCCGAAGCGTTCCACCACGCCACGCATACCGCGCAGGTCTCCCAGCCCTTCCTCCCCCACATTCGCCACAAACCAAATGTCACCTTTCGTTTCGATCTTCCGCTCACGCACTGCCCAAAGAATTCCGAACAAAGCGGAGACACCGATGGAATTATCGCCAATGCCGGGACCATAGACACCTTCCGCTTCTCTCTTAATCTGCAAGTTGACGCTCGCCGGGAAAACCGTGTCCAAGTGAGCGGATACGATCAACGCCTTATCCTTTTTCTTTTTCCCCGCCAGCCGCGCGTAGACGTTGCCCAGCGAATCCATCGAAACATCTGCTAATTTTTCTTTGATGAACAACTCACGCACAAACTCTCCGCGCGGACCTTCCGCGAACGTTGGCGCGGCGATCTGCTGGATCTGAATGGCAAGTTCAAGAAGTTGATGAGGATCGGTCATAGTTTTTCCAAAATTCAGATTTCTCTTGCGATTTCCTTCAATGCGTGCAGACGCGCCTCCGCCAACCCCGGCATAACGTCCAAGGGATAGAACGGTCCGCTGCCCTCCACTTTCAGCGACGCCGAGATATTGCCATACAACGCCGCCATGAGCGGATCATTCGTCTGTTGGAAACCTGCGAGGAAGCCGCCGCAAAACGCGTCGCCTGCCCCTGTCGGGTCGGCGAGACGCGAGGAATAGGCGGGAATCTCATAACGATGTTTGCCCATCGCATCGTAGACCAACTGTCCAAGAGGTCCACGTTTGACGACGATCACTTCCACGCCATATTCGCTGATCTGCTGTGCCATCTCCCACAGGTCATTGGTCTCACCCCAGAAAAGCGCACGCAACTCCTCTTCGGAAGGATGAAACGCCGTAACGCCTTGCAATACGACGCGCAGATTCCGCCATAGGGCTGGCTTCATATAACTCGGCGAAGGGTCCAGGCTGACAGTCTGGTCGGAGCCGCCTTTGAACAGATTCGCCATTTGGCTCTGGCTGATAATATCAAACGGGCAGAGATGAACATACCGAATGCCGCGATAATCCTTGGGCACATCCAACGCGGCAGGAGAATCCGCATCGGGCTCACGTGGATCTTTGCGAGCTTCGTCGGGCGGATGATACCCGAGCAGTGACTTGGGAAAGGTCAGTTGGCGGCGTGCAAAATGCGAAACCGCGCTGGAATTACTGCGTTCGTTGACATCGTTGTAAGCGATGAAACTACGTAAATCAATATTCTCTGGCAGCATGCGGATGCCACGTATCTCAAAGCCGCGCTGTTCCAAATCTGCCAGCCACTCCCGCGGATATTCCGCATCGACGCGCGCGAGCAAAGCGATGCTTTTATCCCAGACAGCCAGCCCACCCGCCGCATACAACAGATTGCCGCCGGGCGAATCCAAAATTGGACTGCCAACCGGCGGCAGGAGATATTCACGGGTGAGTTTCCCGGCGATGGCAAAGGTTGGTGTCATACTTTCAAGTATAAAAGGTGACAGTCACTTTGCCCACTCCGCTTTGCTGCGGATGTTTCACAAAAGTGACTGCCTGCTGGCTGAATTACTTTTTCATCCACGCCGGTTTTTGCACGGCGACCTTTTTAAAGATCGGGCAATCTTTGGTGTGCGCGCCGGGCAGATACCCTGTGGACATCAAAAACTCGTTGACGATCTCCCCGCCTGTGAAGACGAAGGTCTTCTTCAAGACTTGAACACAATAACTACGGTAAGAAGATAGTGTTGTCAACTGACTTAATCCTGTGAATACCAAGCCGGGCGTTTAGCCACAACAATTTTATAAATTGGACAATCAGGGGTATGAGCACCTGGCAGGTATCCCGTACTCATTAGAAATTCTTTGACTATCTCCCCACCAGTGAATAAAAATGTGCGTTTAAACAGTTTGGTCCAGTTTTCTAAAGTTTGAGGATGATGGCTATCTAACCATCCTTTGAAGGATCCATATTCATTGCGCAAAGTTTGAATCCGCCGAGCATTTTCAATAGCTGCATTAACCTTTAGGCGGTTCCGAATTATGCCGGCATCACTTAACAAGCGGGCTCGGTCTGCTTCATCAAAGGATGCGATTTTATCAATATCAAAAAGACTATACGCAACCCGAAAGTTATCGGCTTTCTTCAATATCGTTAGCCAAGAAAGCCCCGCTTGGTTAATTTCCAAGATCAGGCGCTCAAATAACAAATTATCGTCTTGGAGGGGAAAACCATATTGCGTCTCGTGATAAACCCTATTAAATGTATCTTCGGGGTGAGAATTGCAGTAATCGCAGTAAGAGGTCATAAAGCAATTTTACTATGCCAAAGTCAATAGCAGTCGTCCAAACATTGCTTTGGCAATGTAATCTCAAGGGAACAAAATATTTGGTATCGACAAGGTTGGTTTTACCCAAATATGGTGGTCAGAAGTCTTCAAAACGTGAAAATGAGGACGCCTCTGCGAATGCAGAGGCGTTTTGTTTGGGCTTAACAAGTAGTATCGCTAAAGAAACGTATGAATGAATTTACACATTGTTCTTCCCTGCTCCAGGACTCATTAACCATCAGCATGTTATGCCCAAAAAACCATCGCTTTTTACCTTGAATTTAGCCCTGAAATTGTAGAGCAGGCTAGGTGTGAACGGTTAAGGTTATATAGCCTTCAAAACCTTATATATGCAGATAGGGCACTTGGGCGGACAAATAAAAACCGAAAACAAGGCTGATTTTGCCTACATCTGTCTGTCGATAATATTCAACAAAAAGAAGACACTTATCTGAGTGCAGAAGCGTCTTCTTTTTTGTTGTTGTTACCTTGTGAAATTAAGACTTTTATATTTATTGTGTCATGATCACTAATCTTCCATCGCTAAAATGCATAGTTGATCATCAACTAATTGGTGTCCAAGATGCATTGGGTATGGAAGTACAATATTGCCTTGAGGCCATGCTGGTGAAATTCGCAAGTAATGAGGTATTCTGCAAATTTTCTTTAGATCCACAGGATTTGCGTAATCCTCTCGTACAAAAAAAGGTACGAACTCCACGACTTGTGGATATTTGTATGCTACACCTGCGCCAATACCGTCAACCATAGTAGCGTGCCGGGTAGAAGGATGCCTTTGTCCCCTGCCAGTTACCAACTGGCGTCCTATCGAGAAATAGTGCATCATCTCACCGGTAGAATCGTCCACAAAACCTGTTAATTGGGTAAATTCCCGGTGTGTATTCGTAAGATATTGTGGCGTTTCAACTCCTGATCGTATTCTTACCATTGCCAATAAATTCCTAAAAATAGGATCTGTCCTTTGGTACACCCGGTCGTGTGGAGAAAAGTCAAGTACATTTGAACTTTTTACTAGATTAGCATTGTTAATTTGCGGCCAAATATCATAGTTACGCCAATTTTCCGCCTCAATCACGGCAATGGTCGGATTTTTTATTCCCTTTAGAATATCTAAAAGAAAATTATTCAACAGTAACTTTTCAAGGTAGAGCTGGCTTTCATTTTTTTTATTTTCCTTGATTTTGCGTTTATTTTGACCTCCAAAAACTGTGTTGTGCCATTCTCCGGCAAATACTTTGCCCAACGCTGGAGCAGCTTCTCTATAGAGTAACCAATCATTAGATTGAGGCAGGCAAACTTCAATAGCTCCGTCATACGCAATTTTTACAGCAACTGGGTACCTAATGTTTGTCTTGGTTTGCATAAGAAAAAACGTTAGTAACTCTAAATTTTCCTGACTCACACCAGCTGCTTCATAAATTGCCTTCGGGTCTCCAAACAATATACCGATATGACGGAGGACAGCTTCGTAGGCTACGCTGTTCGCACGGTGTTCATGATTTCTTGGCCCGCCAAGGTAAACTCTTGAGCCAGATTCATCCTCTTTCATTCGGATTGACTCAACCATTTGAGATGTAATCCCTTCGCGAACGCATGCTTCACGTACTGCGCCTTTTACTCCCCAACTCTTTCCCTTTCCAAAAGTCTCAATAATAGCCATACGATTATTATGGGCAGTCACTTTCTCTTTTACGAATTCGCGCCATTTAGTCATGAGGGCATGATGTGCTTTTTCGTATGGCATTTCTTTGGTTTCCATTTTTTCAAGCAAATAAGAACTGACGTAATGATCTTCAATCTTTATATTGGATGGATAATCGTCACCTGGATTAAGCAATAAAGCCTCCCTAAGTGCCTTAAGAATTCCTGCACGCGTGTCCTCTGTATTCCAAAGAATCACAATGAGTAGTTCACCACCCCGTAGCGCTCTAGATATTGAATCGGTCATTATGACCTGGAATTTCGACCGTTGTTGAATATATCTTTGGGTACGTTCTTCCTTACGCTTTTCTTTAGATCCCCAAGCAACAGGTTTCATTGGAGGTTCCACAGACCAAGTGGTGTAATCATTTAGGGCAAGCGGTTTCTTTTTCCCTGAAGGTGCTGGAAAGTCATCCAACTTAAGAGGAGAGTCCTGTTTAAGAATGGGTAAATGCTCAGAAATGACTTTTTCCAATACTTCAGCGGTATCTGTCATTGAAAAGCCAGCCTCAATCTGATGTCCTTCCTCATTTTCGCCATAGCCATATCCCTCTGCATGGACTATGTAATATTCATCATTACGGAAATCCGGTTCAAGCCCCAACGGTTGCCAGTGGTTCTGAGGTTCAGCAAATATGTCATTGGGTGATCTCAATGGAATTGCATTAATCCGTACAAGAAGTTCTGAAATATTGTCATTCCAATCAAACTTTTTTTCAACTTCTCTTGTGCGAAGATTAATCAAGGTGGTGTCTTTATGGAAATCGTCCAACCTTTGTCGATTCGCGGCTGTCAAGATTGATACGCGTCGGCGGTCGTTAGGGTGAGTTAAAGGCTTATCGGCATATCGTTGGGCGTGGAGAGATACAAACATCCAAGGCCGACTCCGACCTGCTTGAGTCTGTAGACTGAATTCAAACTTGTAGGCAAAATACCCATCTCCAGTTTTATTCATTTGATATTCATTAATGGAATATTGCGCAGAAATCGGGCGTCTATTAATGAAACCAACGACGGATAGTTTTTGGCTGGTACCATCCTGGACTTTTCTCCATTGGATTTGTTTACCATGTACATTCGACGTTTTTCCATGCAGCAAAGCAGCTAAAAAACTTGGAAGGGCTTTGTATTTAATGGTTTCATTGGGGTTGGACATATCAAGCAATTTATTGACTGCTATACGCTTCCAACTCCAATTAGCAAGCGGCGAATTTACGGCTTCCATCAGCTTGGACTTCATTGTTCTTATTTCATCTGCAGGTATGTTTTCACCAATATATTTACTTTCAGTCCACAGTTGAGCCCATTCCCTGATCACATGCCTAACATCTTCCAGATCAGGCAATTGTGCAGGTATGGATGCGTTTCCAATTGCAAGACAGGTATAAATCGATCTTCTTTCCGCATCCTTTTTGAGAGGTTCAAAGCCATAGACGATTGCAGGGAATATGGCTATTAGGGTGTTATTGAGCAGGCGGAATGGAATGCCAATATATTCACTTACCTTGTTTTTTAATTTTCCCTCTAATTCAGATTTGAATTGAAAGAATGCATCTCGAAATATTTCCGGCAGATCGAGAGTCCAAACTTCGTAATCGTTAATAAAATTGTCTGGTTGAATGTCGAATCTCATTAACCTAGCTACTGTGGAGGTGCTATTTTTGTTAGTCATCTTTCTCCTCAATTTTTAATGGGTTGCCAATCGAAATTCTCAATCCGATCCAATTTATTGAACAGTGGCTCATACAAGGCATTACCAACAGGCTCGGAAACATAATCTGCCATTACATCTATAATTGCAGCCAATAAACTTGTTTTTGGAGTATCGAGCTCAACATCCTCACCTCTTAAGCGCTTTGCCTGTTGAGGACCCCAGGCGGAATCAACAAAATATGCATGGAAAGGAACATCGCCTCGAAGCAATCGTCCGACAGCTTGTATTATTTTGCCAGCAGTGGTTGCAGCCAGGTCACGGCGAGGATTTGCATGAAATTTTTTGGAGGAGATGCTGTATTTCGAAGTATCCTTTTCATCCTTAAGCTGCCGGTAGAATGAGCGAAGTTCCACCTTTCGCCAATAGTCTTCAGCACGACGGCGCAATTCTGCACCCCGCGCATACACCCCGTCTCCTTCTTTCCATGCTACAAAATCCGCATCGTTAAACCAGTCATATGTACGGCGGTTTATTTCCTGGGCAATTGCTGGTACGTCATGCGGGTGTGGCATCGGCCGGGTAAGAAAATAGACCGCTCCGAAAGCCGCTTTGCGGGCATCGTTAAGTATGTTAAATCTTCGCCCGATTGCCTGCAGGGGAGCAATAAGAATCTTTCCCTGTTTTTGCGCGAACAATTCGATGTCGACACGACCCAAACTTCCGCCGGCTTTTACATCATCATCGTCAACTTCCTGATCCTGCAGGGATGTCTCAAGATGATATATTCTATCTGCCATGTCGGGCCAGCGGGAACGAATCTCCTCAGCTGCCCATTTACATTGCTCATATGAATTGACAAGTAACAAAACCCGTTCACGATCCGCCCAGTTATCAGGATCCTCCCGTGCAAGATTCTCCAAGCTACGCAGCTCATCTCCGAGTCTTCCGCCTCTTTCTTCTATTTTGCCCACTAATGCCGCTGCCATCTTGCTGATGGCATCTCGCTTGTCTAAGTTGCCCGACACTCGTATGGGAGCCCCATTCTTATCAAAAAGAGGCATATATCTAAACCATGTATTTTTGTCATCCAGGGCTCGAATACATTTCTCTGCAGGCTTAAGAACCCCTTTGGGAAAATGTTCGAGGTGCCAGCTTGTCGAGTCGGGCAAATAGGAAGTCCCTGACATTGCAAGAACGTTTGGGCCCGATCGCCCTTCCAGATGGGCACGCAGGTTATGGAAATTTGTTACATATGCCCTGCCAATATTGGTATAACCAAATGTTGAAAGAACTCCGCTGCCTTGATCGTTTGGCGTATGGTAAATTCCGAACAATCTTCCAGTAGGGGGGATGGGGATTATGTTTAGCAGGGATGTTGGCGTCTGTTTATAAGGGCTCTCATCGTCAATTACTTCCGTCGGCCGGTTATGCCACTCATAAAACACAATTCGGATATGGCGATCCAATAATGCTGCATTTACAGCAAATTCCAGGCGATGACCAATGGTATTCAAAGTGTCAACCTGACCATTATCTAGATACTGAATATCACGTTCCTCGCTGCTGTTTTGCAAATTTTGTTCCAATCTTTTGAGGCTATTCTCAATGTCTGGAACAAGATTTTCAATCCAATCCTGGTACATCTGATGAATTGCGGGATTTTGCGTACTATCGCCGGTATTCAAGGTCTGATTCATAATTATGACAAGCTGGTAAGCTGCATTTTCAACCAGTCCTTGATACTTCTTAGTTACATCTGTACGTGAAGGGTCGCTTTTGGGTAATTGTTCGATTTTTTTTCGCAAACGAATCAAAGAATCCGCGGTCACCCGACCATCAGCCCGAAAGCCATGTGGCATTTCACTTGCCAGCGGATCGCCTCCAGATATTAATCTTTCGAATACCGGCATGACGCTTTCGACCATTTGCTCATTTCTCCAACGTTTCTGATCGTCACGTTCATCTTCATATTCTTTTAGTCCAAGCATTCTTCTGACAAGTCGATAGAACAAACTCCGTGAAGTGAAATAGCCTCTTTCAATACTGGATTTCAACTCACCATACTGCTGAAGTAAAGCAAGAATATGACCAACCGGTGCATGGAAATTTCTTTCTGCTTCGATCCAACGTCGAGTATTAGCCGGCAACATTCGATTTTTACTCTGATAACTGGCCACCTCAGGATCTAGCCGGTCCAAAATCCCCTCACCATCACCAGTAAGCTTGGTCTCCCTGGCGTAAAGACGGTCAAACCACTCAACAACGGTTTCGACTTCATCAAAAATTACGACATCAGAATGGTCATAAATTAAATCTCCAAGACGAATGGAGCGACCCTCCAATTGTGCAGGAAGCGTTGATGTGCCCATCGCCCCTGGTGTGGTAATCCATATTTGAGCACCGGACATATCACGATAAATTTGTTGGGAAGGACATACTGCAAACAAGGGGCAAAGGTGAAATTTAACCTTTCGAACGGATTTCTCGGGTGTCCCAGGAAGGGGGGCTTTTTTTAAACCATTGCACGGCTCGGTGCCGGGGATTAATGGTTGACCCAATTTTTCCAAAGGTATTAATGCCTGTAGCGGACAGGCTGTCTGCAAAAATCTTTCACCCCAATGAGTTCTACCTTTGCGAATTGCATCCTTGTATTCCTGTGATTCGTGCAATTGACGGATGTGTCTATCCCTTGTTCTTCTGCCAAGCACCGGGATGGCGACAGGTTGATCTGTTTCCGGGTCAAGTCCAAACCAACGATTTATCTGATCCGCCAAATGAATTGTGGAGGCAGTATCCCCCAACACAAGAGTAAGATGATACTTGGGGGCTTCCGGATTGAGCTTATGGTCATATATCAGATGTGCAGCGATCAGATTTGCCAGGGTTGATTTCCCGGAAGCTACCATGCCGGCAAGGTGTGTAAAACCCTCGATGGTTATTGACTCTGGTGTTAAGTCTGTTTTTAAATTATCAGATACCCGATATATGACCTTATTTATTCTGTTCGTCCAATCAGTTCCACCCATCTGATTATCAATGTATCTGGCAACTCTTTCCAGATCCTGCCAGGATATTTTGACGCCACTTCTTGTTTTTGCACCCGGTTTTATCCAATCCACCTTCATATCCTTATATGAAACTGAAGTCTTATCGAAGTCAACAGACACCTCGAAAGGCGGATTTTCATGAGTATAGGCATCAAATGTGTATTGTTCCCCTGCTTCAACAAACGGGATATTTCTTTGCCTGAACGGCAGAGGCTGAGTTAAACACTCTTGAAAAACCTCAATCCGATTTTTGAAAATTCTGGGGGTTCGGCAGGCATGGAATATCTGTTTATCAAGCTGTTCGACATCAAAATCATAGCTTCGCATTTCCAATGGAACCTGCCGCATATAATCCCGAAGTGCTGACTCCCACCCAAACCGTCCTGCGTAGCCTGGCAGTAATATCCGGGCATTGGAAATTGCCCTTAACTGATCATTTCCTAACTGCTGGAGGCGTGGATGACGAACCGGGGTCTGGCTAAGAAGTACCCATAAAACCACGATGGGCTCCTCATCCAAGCCCAAAAAACTGATCAGTTCCATACCAAGTTCGACTTTTGAAATTAAGGAGGCATTAAATCGGTTGCTTCCACGTTCCTCCAGTTCGGGCTTTAAGCGGTCCTGTAAGTTTGTAAAAATTTTGGGTATCTCGTACATTAGCTGCCTCCTTTCTTTAGTGATTTTGTTTTGCTTATTACTCTTTGTTTGAAAACTTCCTCGCTGATAATATGAATTCCCTTTGTCTGGGAAGCCTGCCTGACCACATCCCCGTAGTCAGGTCTTTGCTTTTCACGGTAGTCCGGATAAACATAATATCCATGATCCCAGCGCATATTACCCTCTCCATAAATTCTTGTTAAAGATTCCCCTAACTTGTAAGGATCCCGATGATCTTTAATATCAACCGCCCATACTGAATCAATGAACTTCACCTGCAGATCATAACTGTCAATACCAGGCCACAAAACTATACCTTTTATCCAGTTTTGATTTTTCCTTTGATATTCCTCAAGCCAATTAAAAAGTGACAGCTCGGGAACACCAGGTATAAACACACGTAGATGCACTCCTTTTCGTAAAACGCCTAATTGGTTGGATGGATGAACCGCCTTCCAACCGCCCTGGGTTTTCGGACAATTTTTTTCACATACTGAACTTTTGACACTTTCGAGGTGGCTATTCTTAATTCGTAAAGGTCCGCAGCGGTCACAAAGCCAATATTTGGGGTCATTGGCAGAATCAGCATAACGCAACATATCTGCGATTTGGCTCGTCTTCATATAAAGATCCTGCACTTGAGTGACATGCAGATAATTAGTCTGGCTAAAGACATGGCTGATCTCTCTTTGCAATGCAAATGGATGCTCAATGATAAATCTCCGGAGAGTCACATAATCACTGTGAGCGCCATGCATGTCAACAAGTGATTTTTCACGGAGATGGTCAAGCAGATGTTTAAACTTTTGATTATCCAGGATCAATTCGAGTTGCAGCAAAGAGTCGTGAAAGTTCCCATTTTCCTGTTCAAATAATTTTTCCAGGTAAGTAAGCACTTCAAACGAAGGTTAACCATCCTCAAGCAATGGCATGTTGGCATCAAAACCTTCAGGCAAATCACCTGGCCACCAACCATTCAAAGGCTTTTCAAATAAAAAGAGCAGACCCTCAATCGTTTTAGGGTAATTCGATGACATCGCCAGTGCCATATGATTCAGGCTGTACCGCAGTGGATCCGGGTATGGATGCCTTCTGTCTTGTTTTTCAAAAAACTTAGCCAAACCAATTGCCAAATAGGGGAAAATTTCAGCTTTCAATGGTCCTCCTGATCTTTGCATAATGATTGTAAGTCGGAATCGTGAAAACTCCATACTGGGAGTCTGCTAGATGATTTCCAGTAGTGGGAATCCACTACTTTACTTCCCTCTTATTTAGGATATATTCACATGCTGCCTCAGTGCGGCTTTTAACTTGAAGTTTCCTGAAAATCCGGTCCAGGTGTGTCTCCACTGTATGCTCTGAGATTCGCAACTGGTTTGCTATC
>JAHDWC010000024.1:7311-31772 GCA_023382575.1 Anaerolineales bacterium | reverse complement strand
ATGCGTACCGATGATGATATCGACCTCGCCCACCGAGAGTTGATGCAAAATTTCCGTCTGTTCGCGCGGGGTGCGGAAGCGCGAGAGCATTTCCACTTTGACTGGGAATGCCGCGAGACGCTGCGAGAAGGTTTCGAAATGCTGCTGCGCCAGAACCGTCGTCGGCACAAGCACAGCGACTTGTTTGCCACTCATCACCGCTTTGAAAGCAGCCCGCAAAGCGACCTCGGTTTTGCCATAGCCCACGTCACCGCAAAGCAAACGATCCATCGGACGGGCGCGTTCCATGTCACGTTTGATGTCCACGATGGCGCGTTTCTGATCTTCGGTCTCGACATAGGGGAAGCTATCTTCGAGTTCTTTCTGCCATTGCGTGTCTTCGGAGAAAGCGTAGCCTTCCACCACTTGACGACGAGCATACAAGTCCAGCAAATCTTCGGCGACTTTTTGCACCGCCTCTTTGACGCGTGCCTTGGTCTCTGCCCAAGCCTGCCCACCAAGATTATCCAGCGACGGCTTGCCACCATCCGCGCCAACATAACGCGTAAGCCGATCTGCCTGATGGACAGGGACATAGAGAATGTCACCGCGCTCATACTCCACGGTGAGATACTCTCGCTCATGCCCATCCAACTGTCGCTGAATCAGACCTGCAAAGCGTCCAATACCATGATCGACATGCACAACACAATCCCCCACTTGCAAATCCGCATACAACGATTCAGGCGTATCCGCGGCTTGACGTTGACGCGTGCGCGGCTGCGGACGCTCCCAACCGAAGACTTCTGAGTCAGTGATTAAGTGAACCGTGATTAACGAGTCAGGTTTTAGAGTGAAACCCTCAGAGAGCGAAGCTTCGGTGAAATCCAGATTCGGATGTTCGGATTCTGGATAATGTTCGAACCACATTTCACGCAAACGCTGTGCCTGACGCGAAACAATGAAAACCCGTTCGCCACTATCGACGATGGGCGCAAGATAATCAATGAATGGTTTGAGCCGCCCGCCAAAGCGCTCGTCATGTCCGAAGTGTGAAGCGAGTTGAATACGATCCTCATCCTCGGCGGAATGTCCGAGTTCGAGATGCGTAAATTCGCTCAAATTGTCATTCAACTCTGACCACGGCACATACGGCACAGGGAAACTCTCGGCAAGTGTGCCTTCCTTGATGCTCTCCTGTCGAAACTTGACCGCCTGCTCCTCCACCTCATTTGCCATCACTTCGATCAGGCTTAGATCATCTATCAACACCAGCGTTTTCTGCGGAAGATAATCAAGCAATGACGCAGGCTGTTGATGAAGCAACGGAATGTGAAATTCGGAGAGTTGAACTTCCGAGTCGGTCGTGTCTGCTAAAAATTCACGCGAAGGCGTGATGAGAATCGAGTCAAGTTTTTCGAGCGTGCGCTGAGTCGCCGGGTCAAAACTGCGGATAGTTTCGATTTCATCGCCGAAGAAATCGAGGCGCACAGGATTAAGTTCCGTGGGCGCCCACACATCAAGGATGCCGCCACGGCCTGAAAACTGTCCCGGCTCCAAAACCGTGTTGACACGCTGGTAACCGATCCGCGCCCACTCGCGCATCAAAACATCGGGTTGGCTGATCTGGTTTACTGACAATTTTTTGCACGCTTTGAGAAAGTCCCGCCGCGGCAGAGTACGCGTCATCAACGAACGGACAGAAGCAACAACAATCGGAGACGTTTCAGGTTTCTTCGTAAATGGCAGATGATAGGCTGAAAGCGCCGTTAATGTTTGCAAACGTTCGCGGCGCGTGTTCACACCCCAAGCCGCCTCTTCATAAAACAGTGGATTCGGCTCCGCAAAAAAATAACGCGCCGACCTGACCCAGAATCCCAACTCATCGAACATCGCCAACGCATGGTCGGCGCGATCAGTGATGAGCAGAATGGGCTGATTCGTGTCCGCGTGAAGAGAGGCGAGCAGAGGTAAGCGAGCAGAACGCGGCAAGCCGAGTCCAGAGATCGGTTTGCGTGCGTTCAGTTCGCTCAGCAAATGCTGATATGCATCAATGTTGCGAAGTCGCTCAAGTAAAAGTTGCATAATCAAGTAAATAAGGGATGGTGAACAGGGCTACTTATCCTATTCACCATGACCTATTCCCTAATATCACCGTTGAATTTGTTCATCGCAGCATTCAAGCCGTTCCTAACAAATTCAAGCGCGGCGTCAGAGGCGCGGGAGAGAAGCTCGGGCAGGAGTTTCAATTCGTCCTTTGAGAAATTTTGCAAGACATAATCTTTTGCATCCATGCGCCCAGGCGGACGTCCAATACCGAGGCGTAGACGCGGGAAATCCTTGGTACCCAACAGTTCGATGGTATTCGCCATGCCACGCTGACCGCCCGGTCCGCCAGTGGGGCGGATGCGAATCGTTCCATAGGGCAGGTCGAGGTCATCATGGGCGATAAGCAGATTGTCGTGCGGAATCTTATAGAAATGCAAAAGCCCCTGCACTGATTGACCCGAGAGATTCATATAAGTCTGCGGCTTGGCGAGGATGAGTCGATGCTCTTCGTAGATTGCAGAAATCACAATCGCCTTGGATTGCACTTTCATCCCACGCGCGCCAAGGCGCTCCGCGAGCAGATCGATCAACATAAAGCCAAAATTGTGACGAGTATCTTTATATTCACGTCCCGGGTTGCCGAGTCCGATAATGAGATAAGGGTCTTGTGTCATAGTTGAGTTTCCAAGTTCAGGTATTTTTTCGAAGGCGGAGGATCAACGAGAAAAAGGCAAACAGAATCAGAATGACCAGCGCACTGCGCCAGAAGATTCCCACAATCGAGGAAACTGTCAACGAAGCCGGGTTGACAGGCAACAGCGTGGAAGTGGGATATATGATGGCAGGCGTAGGCGTCCCTTCGCTCGCCGCAGACGTACCGGGAGGTTGATCCAACGGCTGAAAGTTAAAAACCGCGTCTGTAGGCGTGACCGTCGCCGTCGGCGGCAGCTCGTCGTTGCGGATTTTCAGGTCGGAGATGATGTCATCCTGAAAGGTCCCATCCTGCAAAAAGACGCGCAAACGCAGGCTGTAGTCGCCGTCGGTGACGGAGGTGGTGTCCCAGGTCGCCAGAACGGGTCCCGCCACCGGCTGGGGAAAGGTTTGGATGGTGAACCAGTTCTCGCCGGAATCGGAGGCGTAGGCAAAGGATAGCTCCGCTGAGGAGAAATTCGGGAGGTCCATTTTGCCTTGAATCTCGACCTGCCCGCGCAAAGTCTCCTCGGTCTGCGGTGAGGTGAGGGCAACCGGGGTATCCTGAAACAGTAGAAAAAGAATCAAAAATGCCTTGAGCATGGCAACCGTTAAGTTTACTATGAAGGCAGGGAGGGGTCAAATTGAAATCATTTTCCTTTTGAAATGAGGGAGCAATTCTCGAATGTGGGTTTTTCTGGTAAACTCTAACCGTCCAATACGAACAAAGAACGCATCAGGAGATTTAGTTATGGCACCATCCCGCGCTGAACAACTCGTGGAACGACTTCGCAATATGCAAGCCGCTGCCCCCGATATCGAAGCCTCTGCCGTCGTTTCGGTGGACGGGTTGATTATGGCTTCTGCCCTGCAACAAGGCGTGGAAGAAGACCGTGTGTCGGCGATGTCGGCGGCGATGTTAAGCCTTGGCGAGCGCATTTCAGGTGAGTTGGGGCGCGGCGTGCTCGAACAGGTTTATATCAAAGGCGACAAAGGCGCAATCGTCCTGACCGCCATCGGAGAAGAAGCGGTGTTGACCGCGATGGCGCGGCACGAGGCGAAACTCGGCATGGTCTTCCTCGAAATGAGGCGGGCCGCCGAAGACTTGCAAAAGTTAGTCGGATGAAGCGAAGGAAATACTTCGACACTCAATAAAGGTAACCCCGGAATGGGGAGGGCATAACGCCCTCCCCATTCTCTTTGTTAAAACCCACCTCATCCCTGCCCAGGGAGAAGGTGAAATCCAAGGAGAAGAAAGAATGGCAACAAAGTACCTATTTTTTACTGGTGGCGTGGTTTCGTCTGTTGGGAAGGGCGTGACGGCGGCGGCGACCGGTTTGCTCCTAAAGGAGCGCGGATTTAAGGTGGCGGTTCAAAAACTGGACCCCTACATCAATGTAGACCCGGGCACAATGTCACCATATCAGCATGGTGAGGTATATGTCCTTGATGACGGCGCCGAAACAGACCTTGATCTGGGTCACTACGAACGCTTCATCGACATCCGCTTGAGCCGGGTCAGCAACTTCACGACGGGGCAAGTCTATGCGGAGATCATCTCGAAGGAACGCCGTGGTGATTATCTCGGCGGGACCATTCAGGTCATTCCGCACATCACGAATGAGATCAAACGCCGCATCGGACTCGTGGAGAAAGAAACCGGCGCAGAGATTGTCATCCTCGAAGTTGGCGGCACCGTGGGAGACATCGAATCTCAACCGTTCCTCGAGGCGCTGCGTCAACTCCGCAATGAAGTGGGGCGTGAAAATTGTCTGTTCGTGCATGTCACCTGGCTGCCAGTCATCGGCGCGACCGGTGAGATCAAGACCAAACCCACGCAGCATTCCGTGGCGGCGCTGCGTTCCATTGGTATCTCACCGAATGTCATCATTGCGCGCGCCGATCAGGAGATCGATCAAGGTTTATGTGACAAGATCGCCTTGTTCTGTGACGTGGAAAAAAATGCGGTCATCCCGATGAAGACTGCCAGCGTGTTATACGAAGTTCCCTTGTTGTTGGAAGAACTTGGCGTAGGCGATTTGATGCTCGATAAACTCGGACTGAAATCCAACGCCAAGCCCGATATGCGCCCGTGGAAAAAATTAGTGGAAGATGTCAAAAAGGAAAAGCCAACCGTCAACGTGGCGTTGGTCGGAAAATATGTCGAGTTGCAAGATGCGTACATGTCAGTCCGCGAGGCGTTGAAACATGCCGCACTCGCTAACGGTGTGGAAGTTTCCATCAGTTGGGTGCATTCCGCCGACCTTGAAAAAGACAAAGGCTGGGATGTCATCAAACAGGCCGATGCGGTGCTGGTACCTGGCGGGTTCGGCTCGCGCGGCGTGGAGGGCAAGATCATGGCAGCACGTTATGCGCGCGAAAACAAAGTCCCCTATCTCGGGCTTTGTCTTGGCATGCAGGTCATGTCTGTTGAATTCGCCCGCAATGTGCTGGATCTTGAAGACGCCAACTCCTCCGAATTTGACCGAGGGACTGAGCACCCGGTCATCGATCTGATGCTTGACCAACGCTCCATCACGGACATGGGTGGAACAATGCGCCTCGGACTCTACCCGTGTGTTCTTCAGCAAGGGACAAAGGCCGGCAACGCTTATGGCGTCCCCAGCGTGGATGAGCGTCATCGTCATCGCTTTGAGTTCAACAACGCATACCGCGAAAGATTTGAGGAACATGGTATGGTCTTCTCGGGTCTTTCTCCGGATGGGCGTCTGGTGGAGATCGTGGAGTTGAAAGACCATCCCTACATGGTGGCGAGTCAATTCCACCCTGAGTTTTTATCCCGCCCGATGAAGCCGCATCCGCTGTTTGTGGGGTTGCTCAAAGCAGCGAAGGAGCGGGCAAAAAAGTAAACCAAAAGACCTCCGAAATTCGGAGGTCTTTTTTCATCAATGACACAATTATTCTTTAACCACAATCGACAAGGAGAGAGTCGCACCAAAGGCATTGGAACCGTCCGTTAGACGCCAATAGGATGTATAGGTTCCATCTGCTTTTGGCGCATCCACAAATACGGATAATTCTGCCCAGTCCCAGGGTTTGACAATCTTGCCAAGCGTATTCCAGGATGAATCAAAGTGATCTTCCCCTACCAAGGCAAGTGTATAAATATATACCCAGTCACAGGTGCCTGTATTCTGAACCTTCCAGGTCTTCACAAAACTCTCACCCGGGGCAACTTCTGTTCCACTCGGATAATTGACATCGCGGATGAAGGCAAGGTTGTTACAGCCATTCGCCAACGCATTTGAATTGATCGTAGCGGTTGGCAGCGTCCCGGTCACAGATGGGGTGAGCAGGATCGGCGCCGAGGTAAATGTATAGAAAACAAACGAAGGTGTCCAGGTGGCTGGAGGCGGCAGGGTATTGTAAGGCGTAGGTGTGGGAAGAAATGTATTGGTCGGAAGCGGCGTATTCGTGCTTGGCGGCGTCGGCGTGACCATGGCTGTCTGCGTCTCAAAGAAATTAGCGACCATTGTGCCAACCGCCAACGTCAAAATCGCCTCATCTTCGGTGACCTGCTCCTCAGGTTGAGCTCCTCCACACGCAACAAGAATGACGCTCAAAACAAGCAAAACGATCATGAATCTTTGTTTCAATTTCATTCAGAAACCTCTCTTATCTGTCAAAAAGACGGATTTTATTATAAATGAAATCGTGATTCGGGATTTAATGTGACTTCTGTCAAGATGACATCCGCCGTTGTTGGGATTATACTTAGGGGAAGATTTTAAATCAGGGGCGACCCGACTTGAATTATCAATTGACTCAAGCAAAAACCGTCGCCTTAACTTAGGAGCACATCAAATGGATACAACAATTGAAAGCATCTCCGCGTTGGAAGTTCTCGATTCACGCGGCAACCCCACTGTGGAAGTGGAAGTCGTTCTGATGGATGGTTCATGGGGACGCGCTGCGGTCCCCTCTGGCGCATCCACGGGCGAGCATGAAGCCCTTGAAATGCGCGATGGCGACAAGAAGCGCTATCTCGGCAAGGGTGTGGCAAACGCCGTCGCCAACGTAAATGGCGTGATCGCTGACTCCCTCTTCGGGTGGGATGCAGCGGAACAGAAAGCCATTGACACCGAACTGCTCGACATGGACGGCACACCCAACAAATCCAAGCTTGGCGCGAACGCGATCCTGGGCGTGAGCCTGGCGGTTGCCAAAGCTGCCGCCAATTCCTTCGGGATGCCGCTCTATCGCTACCTCGGCGGTGTGTATGCCCATGTGCTGCCCGTGCCGATGATGAACATCATGAATGGCGGCGCGCACACGGGTTGGCAAAGCACCGACATGCAGGAATTCATGGTCATGCCGTTTGGCGCACCTTCCTTCTCTGAAGGTTTGCGCTGGGGCGCAGAAATCTATCACGCGCTCAAAACCGTGTTGAAGGAAAAAGGCTACAGCGCGCTCGTCGGTGACGAAGGCGGTTACGCGCCTGCACTCAAAGCCAACAACGAAGCCATTGAGCTGATCCTCGCTGCCATTGAAAAAGCGGGCTTCAAAGCCGGACGCGGTCAGCAGGTTGCAATTGCGCTCGACCCTGCCGCCTCCGAACTCTACGACGAAAAGACCAAGAAGTACAACCTCCGCAAGGAAGGCAAGGAATTAACCGGCGAGCAGATGGTTGAATTCTGGGCGAAGTGGGTCAAGGACTACCCCATCGTTTCCATTGAAGATGGTCTTGCCCAGAACGACTGGGACGCTTGGAAGCAGATGGTCCAGACCGTCGGTGACAAATGCCAGATCGTCGGTGACGATTTGCTCGTGACAAACCCCGAACGCGTCCGCAAGGCTATTGCTGAAAATGCAGCCAATGCCTTGCTCGTGAAGGTCAACCAGATTGGTTCGCTGACCGAAACCATCGAAGCCGTAGATCTCTGTCACCGTGCGGGTTGGAGAGCGGTCACTTCGCATCGCTCCGGCGAGACCGAAGACGCCACCATCGCCGACCTCGCGGTTGCGCTCAACACTGGTCAGATTAAGACTGGTGCGCCCGCCCGCTCTGACCGCGTGGCAAAGTACAACCAGCTCCTGCGCATCGAAGCGGAACTGGGAGATACTGCCAAGTACGCTGGCTGGGATGCTCTGAAAGTTAAGTAAATCCTTCGATAGTGGTCACTGTTACTTGACCACTATCTTTTTATAGCGAGGATTAAACTCGCAGGCTCAACGTCTGATAAGAAGCGGATGTTGAGCCTGAAAATTTTTAATTTGACAAACATTGTCAAATCGCTATAATTAGTTTGTTGTTCCAACATACTAATTATGATGACAAATAAAAACACAGCAGATCAAGCGTTCGTTCGCGAAACGAATCTTTCATTGGTACTCCGACTTATTCATAATCAGGCTCCAGTTTCTCGTGCACAGTTGGCGGTCATGACGGGGTTGAACAAATCTACTGTTTCAAGTTTGGTGGATGAACTTTTAGCGCGCAACCTCGTTCATGAAACGGGAAGCAATATGGGCGGAGCGGGACGCCCGGCGACATTAATCGAAGTCAATCCGCAGGTGGGGTATGTCGTTGGCGTGGAACTCGGTGTGGATTTCGTGTCGGTTGCGGTGACAGATTTTCTTGGGAACATCGTCTGGCGCAGGCGTGAAGATGCTGAGCCGTCGGAAGATCAGGATAAGATGATCCAGCAGACGCTGCACATCGTCAAGGAAGCACTAACTACCGGGCGGCGAAAGGGATATCACTTTCTCGGAATGGGCCTTGCCACGCCGGGAACCGTGGATGTGAATAAGGGCATTTTGATCTTCGCACCGAATCTGCATTGGCGTAATGTTCCGTTTGTAAAAATATTTTCAGAGCAGACAAAACTCAACGTGTTCGTGGAAAACGATGCGAACTCGGCGGCAATTGCCGAGCATCTTTTCGGCGCGGCGCGTCAATGTCAGAACTTTATCTTTGTGTTTGCAGGGGTTGGCATCGGCGGCGGGTTATTCTTGAACGGGAAGTTGTATCGCGGCAAGAATGGATATGCCGGCGAGATCGGGCACTCCCCCATCATGGCGGAGCCTTCGCACAATGTTTGTCACTGCGGCAATCGCGGATGTTGGGAAACGTATGCCAACCAATATTCGATCATCCAACGCATGCAGGCGCGTTTGGAGGTCAAACGTTCGAGCATCATTCCCAAACTGATGGCTGAACAAAATTCCCCGTTGAATATTCCGCTTATCAAGCAAGCCGCGGATGCGGGTGACGTTGAGTCTATTGATTCTTTTAAGGAAGCCGGTCACGCCATGGGACAGGGGTTTGCCAGTCTCGTAAACATTTTCAACCCAGAAAAAGTCATCCTCGGCGGACCGTTAAGCACGGCCGGAGAATATCTTCTCCCCGCCATCAAGGAAACAGTCAGACGCTATTCCATGCATGAGATCGGTCAACAGGTGGAGGTTCAACTCTCGACGTTTGGTCCTGATGCGAGTTTGATCGGTGCGATCGCCATCGTCGTGGATGATGCGCTTTCCCATCCCATTACAATTGGGAGGAGGTGATGAGAGTCTATCCACATAATCCTTAAGCTCCATTCCATCTTCCCAATTATGGGAATCTCCTGCACATGATTTTGCAGGCTTGCTCAAATTAAACTATTCTAGGGCTGGGTAACCAGCCTCATTATTTCCCAATGCAGAAAACTTCCAAACTAAATATACTTCTCTTAACTGCGCTCTGTTTCTTCGCGTTCTTCATCTTTGGTCTCACCGATAACCTTAAAGGGCCCACACTCCCAGCCATGCTCGCCGAATTGAATATCGATTATGGCGCGGGCGGAAATATCTTCTTCGGTGAGTACCTCGGATTCCTGATCGCGACGCTTATTACTGGCATCCTTGCAGACCGCTTCGGACTCAAGATCGTCATGGTCATCGCCAGTGTTTTTCTGGCCATCGGTGTCAGCGGATACAGTTCTTTTCAAACCGCTTCTCTATTGGCAGTCTCGCTTTTCATCATCGGACTCGGACTAGGCGCGTTTGAACTCGGTCCAAACGCCATTATTGTTAGCTTGTATCACGAGCAAAAAGGCTTATATCTCAACCTGATGGCAGTTCTACACGGATTGGGCTCCACGCTCGCGCCGCTCTTCGCTAGCTGGCTGTTCGGGTTGGGTGTCCTCTGGCGTGACATCTATCGCTGGGATTTGCTGCCCATTGGAATTCTGCTCCTGTTTGCGTTGCTTTTACGCTTCCCAAAAGCAGAAGAAAAAGCCTCACTCGATTTCCGCACTGTGCCCAAAGTGGCGTTTAAGAATCATTTGCCGTTTTTCTATGGAACGATGATGTTCTATGTCGCCGCCGAGATCGGTCTGGCCTCCTGGCTGGTGGCATATCTTCAAGATGTGCGCGGCGTTTCCGTCGAGGCAAGCAATCAGGCGCTGGCCTTTTTCTTCGGCATGCTTATGCTTGGACGTTTACTCGGTGGGTTCGTCGTCCATCGGCTGGGGTATCTGCGTTCGATCCTCATCGCTGTGATATTTTCCGTCCTCAGCCTTGCGCTTGGTATCTTCACTGGTCTACACATCCTAATCCCGTTTACAGGCTTCTTTTTCTCCATCATCTTCCCCACACTCACCGCCGCCGTCTCTGACGTGCAACATGAAAATCTCAACACCATTCTGGGCATGTTGTTTGCCTTCTCAGGCTTGGGCGGAATGATCGGTCCGTGGGTCATTGCCTGGAGCAGCAACTTTTTAGGACTACAAACCGGTTTCATCACCACCCTCATTCTCACGTTGTTCACCCTTCTTTTCGTGTTCATCTTAAACAGGAGAAACGCACATGGACAAAATTCTTAACTGGGGACTGCTTTCCACCGCCAAAATCAACCAGGCGCTGATCAAGCCGCTGCGCGCCTCAAAGCGGACCCGTTTGCTGGGTGTCGCTTCACGGAGTCAATCCTCGGCGGAAGCCTACGCCAGCGAGTGGAAAATTCCGCGCGCGTACGGCAGTTACGAAGCCATGCTCGCCGACCCGGAAATTGATGTTATCTACAATTCGCTGCCCAATCACCTGCACGCCGAATGGACGATCAAAGCCTTGCGTGCAGGCAAGCATGTCCTCTGTGAAAAGCCGCTGGCGTTATCCCTCACCGAAGTGGATGCGATGATCGCTGCTTCGCAAGAAACTGGCAAGGTGCTGGCAGAAGCCTTCATGTATCGCCATCATCCCCAAACGCTGAAAGTCAAAGAGATCGTAGACAGTGGCGCACTGGGAAAACTGCAAGTCATCAAAGGGGCATTTTCCTTTGTGCTCGACCGTGAGGGAAATTATCGCAACATCAAAGAGATGGGCGGCGGCAGCATTTGGGATGTTGGTTGCTATCCCATCTCCTATACGCGGATGATTCTCGGGGAGGAACCACTCGAAGTATTTGGCTGGCAGTCTGAAGGTCCGGGCGGAATCGATGAGTCGTTTTATGGGCAAATGCGATTTGGAAGCGGAGTCCACGCGCAATTCGACTCGGGGTTCAAATCCCATTTCCGTGCTCACATGGAAATTGTTGGGACAGATGGCGTGCTTCAGATTCCAAGCCCGTTCAAGCCCGGTTTGAAAAATGAAATATTGCTCATCCAAAAAGATGAGCAACAAACCCTCAGAATCAAAGGGCAGGAACTATACCTTGGGGAAGTGGAAGATATGTATGAAGCGGTTGTCCATCAAAAGGCGCCGCGCATTTCACTTGCAGATAGCCGCGGAAACATCGCTGTGATCCTGGGTCTTCTCAATTCCGCCCAAACAGGTAGAAAAATTACGATTTAGTTCTTTTTGTTTTCGCCCCCAACTAAATCCATTGCCAAAATCATAGGTCAAAACACAGTCTTGTGATTATAATAAAGGCACTATATTCTGTAGACTGGAGGTCTATCATGGCAAGTGTAACGTACAAAAATGTAATTAAGCGATTTGGTGATCTGGAGATCATCAAGAAACTCAACATTCAGGTTGAGGACAAGGAATTCCTTGTATTAGTGGGTCCGTCGGGGTGCGGTAAGACAACCGCCCTGCGCCTGTTAGCCGGATTGGAAGAGATCACAGAAGGTGAAATTCTCATTGGTGATCGTGTGGTGAACGACGTCGCCCCGAAAGATCGCGACATTGCCATGGTCTTCCAGTCTTATGCCTTGTATCCGCATCTTTCGGTGTACGATAATATGGCGTTCGGCTTGAAGCTCCGCAAGACCCCCAAGGAAGAGATCAAGCGCCGCGTGGGTGAAGCTGCCGAAGTGCTCGGCATCACTGAACTGCTGCAGCGCAAGCCGCGTCAGCTTTCGGGTGGTCAGCGTCAACGCGTGGCGGTGGGACGTGCCATCGTGCGTGAGCCGAAAGTTTTCCTCTTCGACGAGCCGCTCTCCAACCTCGATGCAAAATTGCGCGTGCAGATGCGCGCCGAAATCAGCAAGTTGCACCAGCGTTTGCAGACCACCTTCATCTACGTGACCCACGATCAGACGGAAGCCATGACCATGGCGAGCCGCATCGCGGTGATCAATAAGGGTATTTTGCAGCAGTTGGATACGCCTCAGAATTTGTACGACCGTCCGAATAATCTGTTCGTGGCTGGGTTCATCGGCTCGCCTGCGATGAACTTCTTCCCTGCGAAACTCCTCGTCAGCGAAGGGAAAGTATTCGTGGACACGGAAGATTTCAAGGTCCAGATCCCCGAAGCGCTTTCTGCGCCTTTCAAATCCCTGAACAATACGAAGGTCATCTTCGGCATTCGCCCTGAGAATATTCATGATCCCGAGTTTGCGCCGCCAAACATCCACGGCGAGAAGGTCAATACCAAGGTGGATGTGACCGAGTTGATGGGTAACGAAACCTTCCTGTATCTGGTGACTGGCAAGAATACGTTCATCGCCCGCGTCGACCCGCGCTCGAAACGACGCGTCGGCGATTCTACGCAGGTTATCTTCGATATGGACAAATTCCACATCTTTGATGCAAGTACCGAAGAGGCCATTCGATAATTCCCTCACAAAGGAGGTGGTTCGAAGCGAAAGATATTAGTGCCAAGTAAAACAAGCAAACTATGTTTCAAAAACTTTCAAGGAGTATAAGAGAATGAAAAAGCATTTGCTCGCATTGCTGAGCGTTTTGGTGATCGCCTCCCTCGCGCTCGCTGCTTGTGGCACCCCTGCCGCTGAAGAACCGGTTGCTGAGGAACCCGCCGCGACCGAAGAGGCTGCTGCAACCGAAGAAACCTCTGAAGAACCTGCTGAAGTGATCGAAGTGACCTTCTGGCACGCGTATGGCACCGGCTCGGCTGAAGAACTTGCCCTGGCGAAGCTGCTCGAACAGGCTGCTGTTGATCTTCCGCAGTATCAGATCAACGTGCTTCAGGTCCCCTTTAACGATATCTTCAACAAGTATGATACCGATGTCGCCGCTGGCGGCGGCCCTGACATGTTCATCGCCCCGAACGATAACCTCGGTGGACAGGTTCGCTCTGGAACCGTGCTCGATATTACGGATCTGGTCGCTGGCAAGCTTGGCGATTACAGCGAACTTTCTCAGGGCGGCATGATGTACGATGGCAAGATGTACGGTATCCCTGAATCCATGAAGGCTGTTGTCTTCTGGTACAACACTGATCTGCTTCCCGAAGCCCCTGCCACCACCGACGACCTCAAGGCGTTGATGGAAGGCGGCACACCGGTGGCTGTTTCCTTTGGCTGCTACCACCACTGGGGCTTCTTCGGCTCCTTTGGCGCTCAGATCTTCGATGATCAGTTCAACTTCGTCGCTGATGAAGCCAATCAGGCCAACGTCTCCTCCGCAGTATCCTACCTCAATGACCTCTATCAGGTCTCTGTTGCAAACGGCTGGCCTCGCAACGACAGCGACGGTCTCGCGCCCTTCACTGAAGGCACTGTCGCAGCTATCACCAACGGTAACTGGGCGATGGGTGACTATCGCAACGCGCTCGGTGACAAGCTCGCTGTGGCTCCGATTCCTGCTGGTCCGGGGGGCGCCTCCAACCCGCTCCTCGGTGTGGATGGTTTCTACTTCAACCCGAACAGCGCCAATACTGAAGCTGCGATCGAGGTCGCTCTCTATCTGACCAACACCGCTGCGCAGCAGTTGATGATGGACGAAGCTGGTCACGTTCCTGCCAACACTACCGTTGAAGTGACCGACCCGCTCATTCAGGGTCTGCTCGATGCGTTCCAGACCGCCTACTTCCGTCCACAGGTGGAAGCCATGGGCAACTACTGGGGCAACTTCTGCGGTACCGACCAGGTCTTCGATGCCGGAACCCCGGCCGCTGACTGGGTTGCGACTGCTTTCGAAAACGCCACCAAGTAGTTTTAGGTTATTAGAAGAAAAGGGAGCGGACAAGGGAACTTGTCCGCTCCTCCTTCGTTTGTAGGTACTGTTTTATCGAGGAGACAAACATGGCGGTTGCGAAATCTTCCTTAAAAAAAACAAAACAAAAGAATGCGATCCTGCCATATCTGTATCTGTTGCCCGCATTCCTGATCATGGGGGTCATCACATTCTATCCGCTCATCTATCAGGTCATCATTTCATTCACCAACTTTGAATCCAAGCACCTGCTGTTGGGACTGAAATCTCCTGAACTGGAATTCATTGGACTAAAAAATTACATTGATATTTTCACGGCAGCCCTGCCGGTTGAGAATTTCAATTTCTTCCGCGTCTTGGAATTTAACTTCTGGTGGGCGCTCAGCAATGTCATGCTGCACGTCCCTGCTGGTGTGTTGATCGCCACCCTGCTCAATACCGAAGGTCTCTGGTTCAAGCGGCTGTATCGTGCAGCCTATATTCTCCCTGTGGTCGTTCCGCCGCTTGTAGTCGCCACCGTGTGGACGAATATCTTCGACGAACGCTACGGCGCGATGAACCAACTGTTGACGTCCATCTCCATGGCGTTCTTTGGCGGCACAGACCCCGTCTACATCCGCTGGTTTGAAGATGTCAGACCGCCGATTCCGGGCTTCCTGCCCGGCGCGCCATTGACCCTTGCCTACTACGCGATGATGATCGCCAACTTCTGGCTGGGATGGCCCTTCATGTCGGTCGTGGCGACTGGCGCTTTGCAATCCATTCCCAAGGATCTGTACGAAGCCGCCTCCATCGACGGGGCAACGGGCAGCCAACAATTTTGGGGAATCACCGTCCCGTTATTGCGACCCGCCATGATTCCCGCGGCTGTCTACGGCTTCACTCTATCCTTCAACTTGTTCAACTTCGTCTTCTTCATGACAGGAGGCGGCCCGGCGCGTTCCACCGAATTGCTTGTGACTTTCGCATACAATCTGGTCCGCAACCTGCGCTGGTACGGGGTAGCGGCGGCGTTTGCCGTCATCATATTTGGCGTAGCATTGGTCGTCTTCCTAATCACCAATCGCATTACCCGTGCCACCCAAAACTATCAGGAGGCGTAACATGGCAGTCCAACCCCAAACCTCAAAGAATCCGATCATTCGCTTCCTGAATATGAACACTTCCGGGCAAACTAGCGGACGGAACCTTCCGCTGTGGCGGCAACTGCTTCTTCAACTTGTTGCGATTGCCATCCTCGCCTCGGTAATGTTCCCCATCATGTATATCGTCACATTGTCATTCAGTTCCAAGACCACCCGCCCTTCGCAGTTGGAACTCATCCCCAAAGAAATTTCCTTCGTCGCGTACCAACAGGTCTTGGATAAACCCACTGGCAACCCGGTCACTTTCATTGAGTTGCTGCGCAACAGTTTCGCACTTTCGATGGGCGTGGGCGTGGTCGCTTTGGGGGTCGCGGTCACTGCCGCATATGCCTTCTCGCGCTTCAAATTCAAGATGCGCGAAGTGATGATGATCCTGGTCTTCATCCCTCTGCTTATGCCCGCAGTAGGTTTGAGTACCCCGCTATATCTGCTTCTCAATCAGGTGCAGGTTAAGGAATGTAAGGGCGGCGCGACCGCAATTCAACCATTTACCAGTTGCGACGAAGGCGACAGGGGCAAGTTGATCTTCAACCTGCGCGATTCGTTGCTCGGCGTCGGCATCGCCATGACCGCCTCTGCGCTGCCCTTCGCAGTTTGGAATCTTAAAGGGTATCTCGATACCATTCCGCGCGAACTTGAAGAAGCCGCCGCCATCGACGGCGCCGACTCCAACCAGACCTTCTGGCAGATCGTCATCCCATTGGCAGCGCCGCAACTTGCGGTCACTTTCTTCCTTGGCTTCATCGGGCATTGGCAGGAATTCGTGCTGACATGGCTCTTCCTATCCCAACCCAAAGATTACACACTGGCAATGACGCTTTACAACATGACCGGTCAATACGCCAACAGCGTCCCATGGAATCGCTTCGCCGCCATGGCGGTCATCGTGGCGCTGCCCGTTGCTGTCGTGTACATCGCCCTGCAAAAGCAGATCGTCGGCGGTCTCACCACTGGCTCCGTCAAGGGCTAATTTTACAATTCACATTTGCATCCCCTTCCTCTTTCTTCTTTATCAAAAGGAGAAAGAGGAATTTTTTACCCTCAGATGTATCATGCTTAAAAGATTTTTTTATACTCTCCTGCTTTTAACTACACTAACAGCTTGCGCATCCCCCACACCGACAGCGGCTCCTACACCGAAAGCTACAACCACCGTCGAAGTGACCCAGCCCGAGCTGGATTGGTGGCGGACAGCTGTCTTCTATGAAATATTTGTCCGTTCCTTTTATGACACTAACGCCGACGGCATCGGTGACTTTAATGGCATCACCCAAAAACTGGACTATCTTGAGGATTTGGGCATCAACGCCATCTGGCTGATGCCCATCCACCCCTCCCCCTCCTATCACGGCTACGACGTGCTCGACTATTATGCCGTCAACCCCGAATATGGCACAATGGATGATTTCAAGAATCTCCTGAATGAAGCGCGTGAGCGGGACATCCACATCATCATTGACCTCGTCATCAACCACACTTCCAGCCAGCATCCCTGGTTTTTGGAGGCAAATTCCAACCCAGACTCACCCTATCGCGAATACTACGTTTGGGCAGAGGAACCCGGCGCCGGCAGTTGGCACGAGACAGAGAACGGCTACTACTACGGCTACTTCTGGGAAGGCATGCCCGACCTGAATTACAACAACCCCGCCGTGACAGGGGAAATGCTCAAGATCACCGATTACTGGCTGAACGAAATCGGCATCGACGGCTTCCGCGTGGATGCGGTCAAGCATCTCATCGAGGTGGATGGAAAATTGGAGAACACACCTGCCACCCATGCCTGGCTCAAGGATTTTTACACAGCGTACAAGGCGCAAGACCCGCAGGCGTATACCATCGGTGAAGTGTTCGGTGCAGGCTCCTCAGTGGTGAAGATTTACACAGGTAGTGAACTTGACCACATCTTCAACTTCGAAATGTCGAGCGGATTTGTAAACAGCACAAACGGCGGCGCAAATTCCGGCATTGTCAGCGCGATCAAGTTCGCGCAAATGGACATGCCCGATTTCAACTTCGCCACCTTCCTCACCAACCACGACCAGAACCGCGTCATGTCCGTTTTCAACGGGAACATGGACAAGGCAAAAATGGCGGCGTTCTTGATGCTGACCTCGCCCGGAACGCCGTACATTTACTATGGCGAAGAGATCGGCATGCAGGGACAAAAACCAGATGAAGACATCCGCCTGCCAATGCAATGGAACGCGGACGAGTTTGCAGGCTTCTCCACCGTCGAGCCGTGGCGAGCGGCTCAAATTGACTATACGCAAGTTAATGTAGAGGCACAAACTGGAGATTCCGCTTCCCTGTTGGAGCATTATCGGGCATTGATCCACTTGCGGAAAGAAAATTCCACATTACAAACTGCTGACATCCGCCTCTTGGATGCGGGAAACTCTGGTATCTTTGTCAACCTGCGTGTGGATGCGAATGGCACCTACCTCGTTTTGGCGAACCTGACCGAGGAACCCATCAGCGAGTATGCCATCGACCTCAACCAAGCCGGGCTGGCGGAATCCTTTGTCGGCGTGGAAATGCTTTTTGGCGAGGGTCAGACTCAGGTCCCGGAACGAAGCGGTGACTCTTTTCAGCCGTATCAACCGTTCGAGAGTCTGAATCCGTACGCAATGTACGTCATCAAATTTATTCCATAAGGAAGAGAAACTTTATGACCACACCAAGCTGGGTGAAGGATGCCATTTTTTATCAGATCTTCCCCGACCGTTTTGCACGCAGCAAGCAAATGCCCGACCTGGGGTTCGAGGCATGGGACAGCGCGCCCACCCATCATGGTTTCAAGGGCGGCGATCTGTATGGCGTGATCGAGAAATTGGATTATTTGCAAGACCTGGGAATCAATGCAATTTATTTCAACCCGGTCTTTGCATCGGCTTCGAATCATCGTTATCACACTTTTGATTATTACAACGTGGATCCGCTTCTGGGCGGAAATGATGCGTTGAAGAAGTTGTTGAAGGAGGCGCACAAGCGTGAGATCCGTGTGGTGTTGGATGGCGTGTTCAATCACGCTTCGCGCGGATTCTGGCAGTTTAGTCACGTGCTGGAAACGGGTGCGGCATCCCCGTACAAAGACTGGTTTCACTTCGACGAAGAGCGCCTGAGAGGACGCAAACATTGGGGCGCGTATCCTTCGCCGCATGAGCAGAAGTTGTTGGGACAGGAAGACAGCCTGACCGCCATTGGCTATCGCGCGTGGTGGAATTTGCCCGCGCTGCCGAAGTTCAATACAAATACGCCCGCTGTGCGTGAGTTCCTTTTCGATGTGGCAGAGTATTGGATCAAGTTCGGCATCGACGGCTGGCGGCTGGACGTGCCGGGCGAGATCGATGACGATGAGTTCTGGCGCGAGTTTCGCCGCCGTGTGCGCGCCATCAACCCGGAAGCGTACATCGTCGGTGAGATCTGGCATG
The DNA here is from genome assembly GCA_023382575.1 of Anaerolineales bacterium. GTDB lineage: Bacteria > Chloroflexota > Anaerolineae > Anaerolineales > Villigracilaceae > Villigracilis. The sequence continues at coordinate 13,138 of JAHDWC010000024.1, read as the reverse complement.
AGGCGCAGCGCTGGCTTCAGGGTGACCAGTTCGATGCAGTGATGAACTATCTCTTCACGGCAGCTTCGTTGAGTTTCTTCGCGGATGGACATCTCAACATGGAAATTATCCACCAGGCGGGCGGGCTCAAAGATCGCGTCCATCGTATGCATGCTAAAACCTTCGCAGACGAAGTGGATCGCATCCTGAATTTGTATCCAACTGATATTACGTTCGCGCAGCTTAACCTGTTGGATAGTCACGACATGCCGCGCTTCCTCTCGTGCGCCAATGGTGACAAGAACTCGCTCAAACTGGCATGGTTGTTCCTGTTCACGATGCCCGGCGCTCCATGCATCTACTACGGTGATGAAGTCGGTGTGGATGGTGGTCACGACCCAGATTGCCGCAAGGCTTTCCCGTGGGATGAAGCGAAATGGGATATGGACCTGTTCCACTATGCCAAGGCGTGCATCGCTCTGCGTAAATCGCAAAAGGCGCTTCGTCGTGGCGAATACAAACGCGTCCACACGGAGGATGATCTGATGGTCTTCTCCCGCACGCTCAAAGAGGATACGGTCGTCATCACATTCAACGCCTCCAACTCGACGAGATCTTTCGAGTATGCCTTCGAAAAAACTCCGAAGGTCTTGTTCGGGAATCCGACCATCGAAGGAAATCGCATCACCATCCCGCCACGCAGCGGGGTTGTGCTGAAGTAGCCAATCAAAGCCAGGTCAATGACCTGGCTTTTTGTTTCCTTCCATATTGAAAGGTATAATTCGGCGAAAGTTTATTTGCATTTTAGAATCATATTTTATTGATCAGGAAAAGGGTCCGCGCTCATGGACAAAGCCAAGGAAATCCAACTTGCCAAAGCCGGTTACAACTGGCTTAAAGCCTCTCCCATCCTTACCGTTTTCACCCTTTTCTTTGTCGCCGCCATAGATATTGGCTATGGGCTGTGTGGGGACATGTTCGCATGCAGCGGCGAAGATATCGCTTATATCAACTACGGAATTGGTATCTTAATCTCCGCGGCATGGCATCTGCTTTTACTCCAATATGTCAACAATCCAGAAAGTGAATTTGTCCGCATGCATGGGCAGCGTGCTCTGACTCAGGCAGGCATCCGCACGGGCGTGGCGTTCTTTGGCATCGTCCTCGATTGGCTGTTGGGAGCCAGCGGAGGGTTTGCCTGTCTTGCCATTGTGGTCTTGCTTATCATTTGGACAGTCAACGCCACGCAATCCAAACGTTGGGTCGAGGGAGATATTCCACCTGCAATCGAAACAAGCTACTATGCGCCCGCATCCATACCGTCCGTTCAGCCGACAACGGAGGAGATGGATCAGACCCTCAACGATCTTCAAAGCAGTAACGATGTGATCGTCTTGAAGGCAATCGAAAAGCTGGCTCATTACACGACCATCAACGATGCGATTCTGAAAACACTCGAACTGCTTGCCGACGAAAACGACAACATGGACATCCGCATGGATGCGCGCGTGATGTTTAATCGTCTGAAAGATGCAGATCGTTCGAACTTAATCATAAGCGAGGGCACCTTGCCAGAAAACGAAACACGCACACCTGCCGAAATCCTGAACGAGTTGTATCAAAACTTGCAAAGTAATGACGAAGCCATCGTGATGACGGCGATTGCCTCTCTGAAAACACTTTCGTTCAGCAGCGAAGCGATCCGCCATCAGTTGGAAAAACTCTCGCTCAAGCATGAAAGTTCAAAAGTCCGTGCTGAAGCGCTCGTCGCGCTCAACTCGTCTGCCAATCGCACCGTACAACGACGCATCACCCCAAGCAAACTGGATCGCGTCATTCGTTATATGTTGCTGCAAGAGGTCAATCAATGGGAAAGCAACGGATTGCTCGACCGGCAAAACGCTGAAGTCATCCGCCGCCGCTACGATTTTGACCTCGACTCCGCGCCGCAGACTCAGCCGCAAGTTGTTCCTGTTCAAGTTGCCGCTGTCACCCCGAAAGCAACTCCTGCTCCCACCTCCCCACCGACACCGCCTGCGCCGCGTCCCTCCCTCTTACAAACGTTGACCAGTGAAGCGAGCATCAAGATCTATTTGTATCTCGGTGCGTTTTTTGTCATTGCGGCTGCTGCCATCCTTGGTGCAGTCGTGCCTGAATTACGTCTGCCCATTCTTCTCCTTGGCACATTCATCTTTGGCGGACTTTCCATCGTAATCAAGAAGCGTCTGCCTCAGCCAAGTTTTGCGCTCTTTATTGTCTTTTCTTTTTTGTTGACCATCACCGCCAACAGCCTCGAAGAATCATTGCGCGTCGCATTTGATTATTCAAGTTCGGTTACAGCTGGCTATTGGGTGGTTGTTTTTCTTATCATGACCGCTGTTTGGAGCGGCGGGACATGGTTGTATGAGTCACGCCTTTTCAGTATCACGGCCTTTGGCGGATTGGTGCTTGCCTTCCTGCGCATCGGAGATATTTTCGATGCACAAGCCGAATTCTATGTCCTAATGGTCAGTCTCGCTGCGCTCGCCGGGTTGGGCGGTGTCTGGCTGGTCAAAAAATGGCGGGACGAAAAATTTGCGTTGCCGCTTTTTATCGCCGTACAAGCCTTGCAAGGGATGTTGCTGACCGCATCGATCTCCATCTTTGGCGTCAACACCTTTGACCCGGCCAATCCAACCCTGTGGCATTTAGCATCTTTTATGACGTGGGGGCTGGCAGCAATATTCTTTATCCTTTCAAATGGCTTATATCCATTCTTCGTCTTCCCGTGGCTGGCGGCTGGGACACTCATCCCAATGCCGCTCTTTCTCGCAACCGCCTTTGACTTGGAAAGCCTTGGCTCGTCACTTGTTTTGTCAGGTTGGGGAATTGCTCTGGCAATCCTCAGCGAAGGGCTGAACAGGTTTGAGCGGGTCCGTAAGTACAGCCTGCCAACCTTGCTCGCTTCCATGCCGCCGCTTGCATTGGGACTCCTCACCGGTTTTGCCTTCGAGATATGGCTTGGACTCGTCGTCGCCTTGTCTGCCGCCATGCTTTACGCGGTCTTGCATCTCGTCCGCAACCGCTGGTGGCTGTGGACTTTGTCCCTGCTCAATGGCATCATCGCCTATTTTGCATTCTTCAATCTTGAAATCATCCAACGGTTGGATATTTTCCTTGGCTACCCCGTGACGCTCCTCAGTCTGCTCTTCCTTCTGCCCGATCTATTCCTGAAGAAGGATTGGCAGGCAAATCTACCCTGGAGATTGCCGCTCCGAATTTATGGCGCATTGTTTACGGTTTATCTCACTTTTGTTCTACCCGTTCAGGATGAGAGCGGACATGTCGCAGTTTGCTACTTCCTCTTTGCCGTCTTTTTCGCTGTGTACGCGCTGGCGTATCGCAAAGCGATGCTCGCTTATCTTCCCACTGCTTATCTGCCATTAGCAATCCTTTTTGCATTGGACGCCTTCGATGTGGAAGCATGGCTCCCCACACTTGTTGCATTAGCAGTCGTCTACTTTGTTAGTGGAATTGTATTACGCGCAAAAGAGGCTTGGTCTTTTGTCCTGCGCAACAGTGCCCTGATCCTCGGCGGGCTCGCCTCGTTCGCGGCGCTGATGTTTGGCCAAGAAAGCGGCGGATGGTTTGTGCTGGTGATCGGTCTGCTTTTCGCAGCGGAGATGTATCTGCGGAAAAATGGCTGGCTCGAGGTCGGCGCTCCCGTTTTCTTCAGCCTTGGCGCGCTTCTCATCCTACTCAGCTTTGACGTGGAGCGCCTCCTTTATCATCTGCTGATCTACAGCCTCATTTGGCTTCTTGGTGATATGTTGGCGCACTTGACCTTTGCTCATCCACGACCCCTCAAGGTCGTTGTCCGCCTCATCGGTGGGCTGCTGACATGTATCAATTATGGATTTCTATTCGGTGAAAATAATCCTGTCATTGCGGCGGGAGGCTTCGCCGTTTATGCGCTTCTCTTCCTGACCATCAGCCTGCTCTATCGCCAACCCAATTTATTCTACGCCTTCACCCTGACCCCGCCACTCTTTGTCACGTTCCTATTCCGCTCGCTCGATGTGACGCAATGGATTCACCCGGTCATCGTGCTGGCGGTCCTCTATTACGCGGCGGGATTCATGTTGAGAAAACTGGGACGCGCCAAAGGCTGGGACACGTCCCTGCTGTATAGCGGTCTCGGGTTGGGAGTCATCGTCTCGTTAGCAGCACCCATTCTCGGCGGGTTGGATGCGTCACTTCCAGTCGCGGTTGCCGCCACGCTTTGGGCGGCCGAGGCATTTGCAAAACGCAATGCCTGGCTGGCATTCCCCGCCAATGGCTTGTATCTGTTGGCTTATTTCATCATCCTGTTCGAGTTGAATGTGGACGAGCCGCAGTTCTTCTCCATCGGCACCGCACTGTTTGGCTTGATTCAACATTACTTGTTGACACGATCCGGCAACAAAACTGGCACATTCATCATGGGCATGTTCTCGCAGTTCGTGTTGCTCGGCACGACGTATATTCAATTGATCGGCAAAAGCGACCTGATGTACTTCTTCCTGCTGTTTTTGCAATCCATGGTGGTGCTCGTTTACGGATTGGTCATCCGCTCGCGCAGCCTGACCTTTTTCCCCATCGGCTTTGTGGTGCTGGGTGTGGTGACAGTGGTGTATAGCGCCTTGAAAGATATTGGCTCGATCTTCTTGATCGGCTGTACGGGCATTATCCTGTTGATGATCGGTATCCTTGCAGTGTTGCTGCGCGAACGCATCGCAAAACTGGGCGAGCACCTCAGCGATTGGGGCGCATGAAGTTAACCTGATATGCCACTATGAACCACGTCGCAATCTCACTTAAACGCTTCCTGCTGATTGAACAATGTCCCGCGGATTGGAAGGGCTTGGATTTGTATCTGTTTCGAGATCAGGAAGTCGTGTTCTACGTCGGTCAATCGTACCTGGCGTTTGCGCGCGTTTGGGAACACTTGCTTAACGGTTTCAAGGGACATTCCATCGTTGGGCGTTTCATCTGGTGCAACTGGCCCACGTCCATGAACTTCACCATTGAGTTATTAAGTTCACATTCCGAGCAATTCGATGATGTCGGAAACGACCTGAACGCCTCTGAGCGGCTGCTTATCCAGCGTTGGACGCCATGCTTCAATATTTCCCAAAACAGCCAGCCAATTTCTTTGCCAGCATCCTATCTGCCGCCAAACGCCCCCTTCAGGCGCAGACGCAGTTTGACTATGCTCATCCATGAAGCGGAGCGAGCGGTAAAAGCAGAAGATACAAAACTCTGGATGGAAACCTTGAAATAAGCCGGACGAAACTACGCCTCTTCATCCGCCCACACAGCCCTGACCAACTCCGGCAAAACCTCCCCTGATTTTCCGTGGAAAGCAAAATCCACTTTGGGGGTCAGTGGCGTTGGCTCGGCGTTGACTTCGACAAGCAGCGAGCCGTTGTTACGAGCGGCATAAGCGAGTGATGCGGCCGGTTGCACCAAGCCAGATGTGCCAATCGAAAAGAAGACCTGACAAGCCCGTGATGCCTGCACCGCAGATTCGAGTTCCGCGCGCGGCAGTGCTTCGCCAAACCAGACGACATCGGGTCGCAGCAATCCCCCACAGATCTGACAAACTGGAACCGCTTCAGAATCATCGCCCCAAGTTTCGGTGAACGTTCCACACGCTGAACAACGGACACGTTGAATATTGCCATGTAATTCCAGCACATTTTTACTGCCCGCAAAACGATGAAGACCGTCCACGTTTTGGGTGATGAGCGTGAACTCAGGCATGCGCTTCTCCATCTCGACGATGGCGTAGTGGCCAGGATTGGGGCGCACCCCTTTGACAGCCTCT
>JAHDWC010000024.1:0-7282 GCA_023382575.1 Anaerolineales bacterium | reverse complement strand
GTACCAATCCCAGACGAGTTTTGGGTCGCGCGTAAAAGCCTCAGGAGAAGCAAGGTCTTCGGGTTTGTAATGCGCCCACAGTCCCGTTTGAGCGTCTCTAAAAGTGCGGAGTCCGCTCTCTTGGGAGACTCCTGCTCCAGTCAAGACAACGATGCGCGTGGCAGATTTCAAAAAGCGGACAAATTCAGCAGGAAAGTCCATTAGGGTTTTACTGTCGCAGAAGTGGGTGTGGCGGTTGGAACACATGCCAGCATCTTGATGCGTTCCTTGAAGATGGCGGTGCGCCCAATCTCGCGCCCAGACTCAGTGGTAGACACAACCTGAAACTCAACCCACGAAGTTTGGAAGAAGGCATCTTCCAACATTTGGTCGCTGGAAAGATCGTGGTAGTAGGTGCCTGCGCCGATGGTCTGCATGGGGATATTGGTCCATTTGCTGGCGCGTTCCGAGGTCAGGCTTTTGAAGCGGGCGAATAGCAAAACATATTTGATGTCCGTCTGAGAGACGAGCTGCGCAGAGATCCGTACAGTTGAGGGTTCGCAGATCGCGCCTTTGTAAAACTCGTTCACCGAAACATTAACGAATAAGAAACCATCCATTTGCACAGTGGGCGTGAGGGTATCGAGGACGACCTGTGTGGGTGTTTCGCTGGCGAGTGGCGTATCGGTGATCGTCGGTGTGGGGGTAATGGTTTTGAAACCGATCAGCGTGGGGGTTGGTGTAAAGGTCAACGTTGGTGTGACAGGCGTCGCCGTCGGCAGAGGTGTGAAGGTCAGCGTCTCCGTCGGGACTGGGGTGGCAGTCGGTCCCATGGGGATAATTTGTCCCATTGAGCAAGAAAGGGAAAACAAAGCAAGGATGAGGAAGGCTTGAAGTTTTTTCATGGGTTGTTCGGTTTGACGGTGGGCGGGCATCCTGTGGTGGGGTCAAGACACATGCAAGGGAAAAGCGAGATCATATCGGTGAAGATGCGCGAACGCGCCACTTCCTCGCCGGTGACATCGGTAGCAATGAGCTGGAAATACACCCACGACCGTAGGTAATGATTATGACCTTCCACTTCGCTTCCGATCATGCGGTAGGTAAATAATCCATTTCCGTTGTTGTACATCACATTACCGGAAGTCCACGGAGTGGAATCTTCCTCCTCGGCGGATTTGACGCGTGTGAAGATAATCACACTGGCAACTTCATCCGGGTCATCGACGGTGGCGGTAATGGTCGCTTCGTTATGTTTGCATCCGCCCCAATAAATTTTGCTCTCTGAAACCTTGATGGAATCAAAACCTGCACCCGGCGTATAGGCGGTGGATGTCGCCACAGGCGTGGCGGTGTTTCCGTCGATGATGATCGGAATGGGTTCAAACGTGGCCGGCGTGACGTTAAAATCCTGAGTGGGAATCCGCACGATGGTCGGTGAAGGTGATGGGATCGGCGTACGGGTTGGTCCCGCCGTGTTGATCGGTGTGTAAGTGATAAAGATGGTCTGAGTGGGAATAGGCGTGTTGGCAGGCATGAAAAAGACATCGTTCAATGAACATGCCTGCAACAGAAAAGCCAACACCAGCATAACAGTCAACGTACGCATATCAATTCCTCTTCACGCTATAATACTATGAAATCCATCGTGTAATTTTACAATATTATGGCCGCCCACTAAAGTTGGGCAATACAGTACAAATTTAGGGACGATTTAGGTGGAAATTTATACAAAAAACTCTGGTATAATGCTCGTCCGTGACTGGTCCTACCGACGGTAAGCCCCCTGGGGAACGCTATCGGCACGGAGACCTGCAAATTTTTGAGAAAGGAGACGCATACGTCATGCCGCTCGCAAAGGAAGTTAAGACGAAGGCGATCGAAGATTTTCATCGCCACGAGAAGGATACTGGCTCACCTGAAGTTCAGGTTGCCATCCTCACCAACCGCATTCAGCAGTTGACCGAACACTTGCGCAACAACAAGCAGGATCAATCCTGCCGCCGTGGTTTGCTCAAGTTGGTAGGTCAGCGCCGCCGCTTGCTCACCTATCTGCGCCAGAACAATTATCAGGCGTACCTTAGTGTGACCGATCGTTTGCAGTTACGCCGCAAGTAGTAATACCAGAGACCTGACAGGTTTTGATAACCTGTCAGGTCTTTATGTGTAAACCCGCCGTCAGGAATTGAACAGCGCGAACAACCCGGAGTTGTTCCCACTTTTCAGTCCCTGACCCGAGGCGGGAGTTTTTCAGGGGCGAATCGTGTTTCGCCCACATTTAGGAGACAATTAAATATGAAACCCGAAGGTAAACGTTATTCGACCGTCGTTGGCAACAAGACGGTGACCATCGAGACGGGTCGCTTAGCCGGGCAGGCAGGCGGCGCTCTTACGCTTGGCATCGATGAAGCGATTGTGTTCGCATCCGCCACCATGGGCGGCGTACGCGACGGCATCGACTTCTTCCCCTTGAGCGTGGAATACGAAGAGAGACTTTATGCTGGAGGAAAAATCCCCGGCTCTTTCTTCCGCCGGGAAGGTCGTGCCACTACCGAAGCGATCCTCACCGCAAGATTGACCGACCGACCTTTGCGCCCGCTCTTTCAGGATGGCATGCGCAATGAAGTGCAAGTCATCATGTATTCGTTCTCGTCCGACGGCGTGAACCCGCTCGACATCCTTGCCATCAACGCCGCTTCGTCTGCGATCATGATCTCAGACATTCCCTGGGGCGGTCCTGTCGGCGCTGTCCGCATTGGACGTGTGAACGGCGAGTTCGTCATCAACCCGACCTTTGCCGAGATCGAAGCCTCAGACCTCGACCTGCGCATCGCTGGCACAAAAGAAGCCATCCTCATGGTGGAATGCGGTGCAAATGAAATCCCCGAAGATGTGATGGTGCAGGCGCTGGAATTGGGTCACGCCTCCATCCAGCCGATCATTGACCTGCAACTGCAAATGGTTGCCGAGATCGGCAAGCCCAAGCGAGAGATCAAACTCTTCCTGCCCAGTGAAGACATCAAAAAGAAGGTCTTCGGCCGCGTCAGCGGACCGATGAACGAACTGCTCGACAAGCCGCTCTCAAAGGTGGAGTTCTACACCGGCATGAGCACCATCAAGGAGGCCGCCGAAGCCGAATTCTGCACCGTGCCGGAAGGTGGAAACCCCGCCGACGCCATGCCTGTCAACGAATTCCGTGAGGCGTTCGAACTGGCAGAGCAGGCTGTCGTCCGCGAGCGCATTTTGAGCATGGGTGCCCGTCCTGATGGACGCAAGCCGACCGAAATCCGCCCGATCTGGTGTGACGTGAACGTGTCGCCCCGCGCGCACGGAACCGGTCTATTCACCCGCGGCGAGACCCAGATCCTTTCCTTTGCCACGCTCGGAACCTTGGGCGAAGCGCAGGAATTGGACAACCTCTCCCCGAACGATACCAAACGCTACATGCACCACTACAACTTCCCGCCCTTCTCCACGGGCGAAGTCAAACCCCTGCGCGGACAAAGCCGCCGCGAAGTGGGTCATGGTGCGTTGGCTGAACGCGCGCTTGAACCAGTGTTGCCCGCTCAAGAATCCTTCCCGTATGCCATCCGCGTGGTGTCTGAGGCGTTATCTTCCAACGGCTCGACCTCGATGGGCTCGGTCTGCGGATCGACCCTCGCGCTGATGGATGCGGGTGTGCCGATCAAGTCGCCTGTCTCTGGCGTGGCGATGGGTCTCATCACCGACGATAGTGGACGCTATCAGATCCTGACCGACATTCAAGGAACCGAAGATCACCTCGGCGACATGGACTTCAAGGTCGCTGGAACATCTGCTGGTATCACTGCTTTGCAGATGGATATCAAGATCAGCGGTTTGAGCACCCAAATGATGAAGGAAGCGCTCGAACAGGCTCGCGTGGCACGCATGTCCATCATGGACAAGATGCTGGCTGTCCTGCCTGAGGCGCGCAAGGAATTGAAGCCGCATGCGCCGCGCATCATCACCGTCAAGATCCCCGTGGACAAGATCGGTGCTCTCATCGGACCCGGCGGAAAGAACATCCGCGCTCTGCAGGAAGAAACTGGCGTGAAGATCGATATTGAAGAAGATGGTACCGTCTACATCGCCTCGACCGATGGCGTGGGTGCCAAGATCGCACAGGAGCGCATCGAATCGATGGGCGAATCTGCGGTGGCTGGCAACATCTATACCGGCAAGGTTGTGCGTGTGGAAGCCTTTGGCGCTTTCGTGAACATCATGCCCGGCGTGGATGGACTCGTCCACATCTCGCAGCTCGACAGTGAGCGCGTGGAAAAGGTCGAAGATGTCTGTGTGGTCGGTGACGAACTGACCGTGATGGTCACAGATGTGGATGCTGGCGGAAAAGTCCGCCTCTCACGTCAGGCGGTGCTCGAAGGCTGGACCCTTGAAGAAGCCCGCGAAAAGGATAAGGGCGGCGGTGGTCGTAATGGTGGCGGACGTGGTGGTGACCGAGGTGGTCGCGGCGGCGGACGTGGTGGGGATCGTCGCGGCGGTGGTGGGGACCGCGGCGGACGAGATCGCCGATAACCAAAGCTGAAGAATCCCAGACTTCCGAGGTCTAACCGGCTTCGGAAGTCTTTTTGTCGGTTTTAGAAACATATGCAAAACGAAACATTCCCCGAACCTACTTCCCCCATTGCTGCGCGGCGGACTTTCGCCGTCATCTCGCATCCTGACGCAGGCAAAACCACGCTGACAGAAAAACTGCTGTTGTACGGAAATGCCATTGAACTGGCAGGCAACGTCCGCGCGCGGAAAAATCAACGCGCCACTACATCAGACTGGATGGAGATGGAGCGCGAACGCGGCATTTCCATCACCTCGACCGTGCTGCAATTCCCCTACCGCGGACATATCGTCAACCTGCTCGACACACCCGGACATCAGGATTTCTCTGAAGACACGTACCGCACTCTCTCGGCTGTAGACTGTGCCGTGATGGTCATCGATGGTGCGAAAGGTATTGAGCCACAAACCCTGAAACTATTTGAGGTTTGTCGCAAGCGTGGCATTCCCATCTTTACTTTCATCAACAAGATGGATCGTCCCGCCCGCGATCCGCTCGATCTGCTGGACGAGATCCGCAAGGTGTTGGGCATGGAGCCCGTCCCTATGAACTGGCCCATCGGCGACGGTCCGCAATTTGTGGGCGTATATGACCGTGCTGAAGATGGCGTCTATCTTTACGAACGCACGGAGCGCAATGAGAAAATTGCGCCTGAAGTTTTCGTCCGCCTGAAAGACCTGGTCACTCAAGGTATTCTCAGCGAAGAAAAATATCAGCACCTCAAAGAAAGTGTCGAGTTGTTGGATGAAGCGGGCGGAACGTTCAACCATGAAGCCGTGCTCAAGGAAAAACAAACGCCCGTCTTCTTCGGCAGCGCGTTGACCAACTTCGGCGTGCGCATGTTCCTTGATTCGTTCATTCAATTTGCGCCACCGCCCCAGCCCTATCCCAGTGATGCGGGGTTGGTTTCGCCAGCGGATGCGGATTTCACTGGTTTCATCTTCAAGATTCAAGCCAACATGAATCCAAAACATCGCGACAGTGTCGCCTTCCTGCGCATTTGTTCCGGCAAGTTCGAGCGCGGCATGGACCTGCTCCACGCGCAAAGCGGCAAGACGCTCAAATTGATGCGCCCCTATAAAGCCTTCGCCAACGAACGCGAGATCATTGATGAAGCTTATCCCGGCGATGTGCTGGGACTCCCCAATAACGGCATCTTCTCCATTGGAGACACGCTCTGCACAGGCAAAGCGATTCAATTCGCGCCGATCCCTCGTTTTCAACCCGAGCATTTTGCCCTGCTGAGAAATCTCGACGTGGGCAAACAGAAGCAATTCACCAAAGGGTTACAGCAACTTGAAAGCGAAGGCGCAGTACAGATCCTATACAACGTCAACGCCTTCAAACGTGAGCCGATCCTTGCTGTGGTGGGACAATTACAGTTCGATGTGGTACAGGCACGCCTCGAATCAGAATACAACGTCAAGACCGAATTGGAGCGACTGCCCCACGTGCTTCTCCGCTGGATCATCGGCGAAGACAAGGACATTGAGTCCCTTGCCAACCGCGGAGATGCCATCCTCGCGCGCGACTCGCGCAATACTTGGGCGATGTTATTCCAGACACCTTTCCTGCTCAAGTATTACACCGAAAAGAATCCCAGCCTGCGCTTTGTAGAGCTCACAGAAAGTCAAGCAACATAGATCAAGCGGCTGTCACTCAAGAGTGACAGCCGCTTTTCAAATAATCCGACACTTAATCTCCGATTTGGGGTTTTATCTTGCAACGGGGTCTGAAGCGCCCCAAAATCCAAGAACAGGAGACTGCCATGCAAGAGAGTGTACTTTCGAATGTTGTACTACCGCTCGCAATCGTCATTATCATGGTCGCACTGGGAATGACATTGACCACCGCCGATTTCAGACGTGTCTTTACGCAACGCAAACAAGTACTCATCGGACTCCTGTGCCAATTGGTATTGCTCCCCATCCTGGGGTTCATCGTGGCGGGCGTCTTCGCTCTGCCTGCCGTTTACGCCATCAGCATCATCTTGTTAGCAGCGGCTCCGGGTGGCGCGACATCGAATCTGATCGTCCACGCCGCGGACGGCGACCGCGCCCTCTCCGTCACCCTGACCGCCATTTCCAACATGTTGGCATGGTTTACCATTCCGTTCTTATTGGGGATTGCTTATACCACTTATGGAAGCGGCACGTTGGACATTGACTTCCCGGTAGTGGATACGATGATTCAGGTGGCCGTGTTGACGGTTATCCCGGTCATCATCGGCATGGCAGTCCGCAATTGGAGGCCAGAGTTCGCCGAAAAGACCAAGCGTTTCAGCCGCATCTTTGCGACGATCTTTCTCTTCCTCGTCATTCTCGCGCTTGTCATCCAAAACTGGGACGTGATCGTCAACGATGGCCCGCGTTTTGCACCGGCATTCATCGTACTCAATGTCGCTGCACTCGTGATCGGATACATCGTCCCCAAACTGGTAAAGATCGACGAAGTCCAAACCGTGACCATCGCCATCGAGACGGGCATCCAAAATTCAACGGTTGCCATCACAGTCGCGCTGACCATTCTCAATAACAACGAGATGGCGGTCATCCCCGGCCTGTATGCCATCTGGATGTATGTCACCGGATTTGCCCTCGCATTCCTCATGGCGAGACGCAACGCTTCAAACACAGTCGAGAGTGTAACCGCCTAACACAGCTTATCCAACCCGAAACCTCCGAGTCACAGCGACTTGGAGGTTTTTTT
>JAHDWC010000023.1 GCA_023382575.1 Anaerolineales bacterium | reverse complement strand
TCTCACCGAACACGGCAAGCAATTGCTCAAGAACTTTCTTGATATAAAAATCGCTCCGCCGCCCACGACTGAACCCGTCATGCTCAAGCCATTCATTGCCAGGGTCATCAACCGCACAGACCTGACCGACCTCGAAGCCGAAGAAGCCATGACCGTCATCATGACAGGTGGTGCGACTCCCGCGCAGATCGGTTCCTATCTCACCGCGCTTCGCATGAAAGGCGAAACGATTCCCGAGATCACAGGTTCCGTCCGTGCCATGCGCAATGTTGCGGTGAAGGTCAACGTCAACGCCGCCGATCCCATCTACGACATTGTCGGCACAGGCGGCGACGGCGCGCATACCTTCAACATTTCCACCGCCGCCGCATTCGTCCTCGCAGGCACAGGGCGTAAAGTTGCCAAGCATGGCAATCGCGCCGCGTCCTCTCAATGTGGCAGCGCCGACGTTCTCTCCGCGCTCGGCGTCAATCTCGACCTCACGCCCGAAAAAGTTGCCGCCGCTATCGAGCAGGTTGGCATCGGCTTCATGTTCGCGCCCAAGTTTCATCCCGCCATGAAGTACGCCGTCGGTCCGCGCAAAGAGATGGGTCAGCGCACCATTTTCAACGTCCTCGGTCCGCTCACCAACCCCGCGGGCGCCAGCATCCAACTCACGGGCGTCTATGATGCCAAACTCACTGAGCCGCTCGCGCATGTTCTCAATCAACTCGGCAGCAAAGCCGCGCTTGTCATCCACGGCGCGAACGGTCTCGACGAACTCAATCCCACGGGCGTCAATCGCGTCAGTCACCTTCGCAACGGCACCGTCGAAACCTACGACCTCAACCCCGCCAACCTCGGTCTCGCGCCCTGCACCGTTCAAGACCTTCGTGGCGGCACTCCCGACCAAGCCGCGCAGATGATGAGAGACATCCTTTCCAATAAACTCACAGGCGCCCGTCGCGACGCCGTCCTTCTCAACACCGCCGCCGCTCTCGCCGCCGAGTCAGGCGATTTCAAATCCGCGCTCGCCGAAGCCGAAGCCGCGCTCATCAGTGGCAAGGCTCTCGAAAAACTCAACGCCCTCATCGCCTTCACTCAATCCGCCTAAATCCGCTATCCGTTTCAACAATCCGCTTATGAACATCTTAGAAAAAATCCTCGACCAAAAACGATTGGAAATTGCGGCGCTCGACGCCCAAGCCTTGCGCCACGCCGCCGAGCAGAGGCCAACGCCCAGAGATTTCCTTGCCGCCATACAGCGCCGCCGCTTCGGACTCCGCCCGAGCCTGATCGCTGAACTCAAACGTGCTTCACCCTCAAAGGGAATCCTCGCCCCGCACCTCGACCTCTTCCAAGTCGCCGACATCTACACCCAAAACGGCGCCGCCGCGATTTCTGTGTTGACCGATGAAAAATTCTTTCAAGGCAAACTTGAAACACTTTACGCATTACGTAATACGTATTCCGTAAAAACCCCACTCTTGCGCAAGGATTTTATTATCGACGAATCCCAAATCTACGAAGCCCGCGCCAACGGAGCCGACGCTATCCTTCTCATCGCCGCCGCCCTCCCCGATGACAAACACTTCGCCGACCTCCACGCCTGCGCCCAAAGTTTGAGATTAACCGCCCTCGTCGAAGTCCACGACGAAGCCGAAACCGAACGCGCCCTAAAAATCCCGAACATCCAACTCATCGGCATCAACAACCGCAACCTCGCCACCTTCGAAGTCACCCTCACCACCACCGAACGCCTCCGCCCGATGATCCCCTCCACCATCACCGTCGTCGCCGAGTCAGGCATCTTCACCGCCGCCGATGTAGAACGCTTGGAGAAAGCCAACATAGACGCCACCTTGGTAGGGGAGGCGTTGGTGACATCCGAAGACATCCCCGCGAAAGTGAGGGAGTTGGCAAGTTCAAGCGTTTGAAAGTTTGAACGTTCAAACGCGCCAACTTTCAAACCTTATGACAATTGTAAAAATCTGCGGCATCAAAACATTGAAAGACGCACAAGCGGCAATTAACGCAGGCGCGGACTATTTGGGATTCAACTTCCATCCCAAGAGCGTCCGCTTCATTGAAAAATCTGCCTGCGCCGAAATCGCATCCGTGTTGAAGCGTGAACATCCGCAGGTCAAACTCGTTGGCGTGTTTGTAAATTCACCAGTGGATGAAATGAAAAATATTTTACAAACCTGTCACCTTGACCTTACCCAACTCCACGGCGATGAAACGCCAGAGATATTTGCCCAACTCGCTCCACACGCCTTCCGCGCCTTTCGAGGAATCCCCGAATCGAACGCAGGCTATGAAAGAAGCGAAGCGCCATTCATGTTGATCGACGCCGCCGTCAAAGGTGTCTATGGCGGCAGCGGAGTCACCGCCGATTGGACAGCCGCCGCAAAACTAGCGCAACAATATCCCCTCCTGCTCGCGGGTGGACTCACCCCCGAAAACGTCGCGGACGCTGTTCGCCAAGTCAACCCTTGGGGTGTGGATGTGGCTTCGGGTGTTGAATCCGCTCCAGGGGAGAAAGACGCGGGGAAGATGTCAGTGTTTGTAAAAGCCGCTAAGCAGACGATGGACAACGGACGGTAGACCATCGTCAATGGTCCATCGTCTATCGTCTATCGTCAAGTGAAGGAGAACTTATGACCACCACTTTATTACCCCACAAATTCGGTACCTACGGCGGACAATTCGTCCCCGAAACGCTCATGCCCGCGCTGATCGAGTTGGAGCGCGAGTTCGTCTCAGCGCGCAAAGACCCAGCCTTCAACGCGGAATTCGATAAGTTGATGGCATCATTTGTTGGCAGACCCACACCTCTGACCTACGCCAAACGCCTCTCCGAAAAATTGGGCGGTGCGCAAATCTATTTGAAACGCGAAGACCTGGCGCACACAGGCGCGCACAAGATCAATAATGCGTTGGGACAGGCATTGCTCGTGAAGCGCATGGGCAAGAAGCGCATCGTTGCCGAGACGGGAGCGGGGCAGCATGGAGTGGCATCTGCCACCGCTGCGGCATTGCTTGGACTTGAATGCGTGGTCTACATGGGCTCTGTGGACATTGCGCGGCAAGAACCAAATGTCTTCCGCATGAAGTTGCTGGGCGCAGAAGTTCGCCCCGTGGAGTCGGGCACGAAGACCTTGAAAGACGCCATCAACGAGGCCATCCGCGATTGGGTGACGAATGTGCGCGACACACATTATCTTTTGGGTTCTGCGCTCGGACCGCATCCGTACCCGACCATCGTGCGCGAGTTTCAATCGGTGATCGGGCGTGAGGCGCGTGAACAAATGCTCATGGACGCGGGACGCCTGCCCGATACGGTCATCGCCTGTGTGGGCGGCGGCTCGAATGCCATCGGCGTCTTCAGCGGATTTGTCAAAGACGAAGGCGTGGAGTTGATCGGCGTCGAAGCGGGGGGCAGCGGAATCGCTTCGGGCAAACACGCGGCTCGTTTCGGCGACGCGGAAAAAGCGCGGGTGGGAGTCATTCACGGTACACGCACGTACGTCTTACAAGATGAAGATGGACAGATTGCCGAGACCCATTCGGTTTCAGCAGGTTTAGACTACGCCGCCGTCGGTCCCGAACACGCGATGATGAGAGACAACGAACGCGCCTTCTACACCTCCGCAACCGATGAAGAAGCATTGAACGCTTTTCAGATGTTGTGTCACACCGAAGGGATTATCCCTGCGTTAGAGTCATCTCATGCCGTGGCGGAAGTCATCAAGAAAGCGCCGACGATGCGCAAGGATCAGGTGATCTTAGTGAATCTGTCGGGAAGAGGAGATAAGGATTTAAATACAGTAATAAAGGAATTAGGGAGTTAGAATCCCTGTCAGCATAATAATTGGAAGGAGTATATGACAGTGGACCTGATCTTACAAACCCTTCAAGCAATTGGTTATATAACCTTGCTGCTCGTCTTGACGTTGCTTTGGTACAAGACCTTTCACCAATCAAAACAGATGTGGGGCTGGCTTGCTGTGGCGTGGACAATGAATCTGTTGGGCAATATTGCCTGGGTGTTTCACGACCTTGTCACCGGAACGATGCTGGATACATTTTCTGCAGTTGATTTGTTCTTTGTCCTGCGTTATGTGTTGATTGGTTTTGCACTTTGGTTGCACCCAATTTCGTTGAGCCGTCGAGATGGCGTCTGGATCGGTGCAGCGGTATTTGTCGCAAACGCAATGGTCTGGACTATTTATTTCAATCCGGCGATGAAACTCAGAGGCGGAGATTGGGTGGGCTTTTTAGGTTTGGCAATGTATCCGGTATTGGATGCGGGAATCATCATGCTGGTATGGCGACGCATCCGCTCGGTGAGTGAAGCTGTGTGGCGCAGACAGTCCATCCTCCTATTCTTCTCGATGGCAAGTTATGGAATTGCCAATACGATCAATCTTACCGAGTATGTTTTTTCGCTGACATCCAACGGGATTTTGCAAAATGTATTCTGGATTTTGACAGATGTTTTTGTGTTGGTCATGGCGCCAAACACAAGTTCAGGACAGAAAATACAAAGTTAGATTAAGGAACAAAGAATGACGAATCGAATTGACGAAGCCTTCAAGACCAAGCCTATTTTCATGCCCTACTTTCCTTTGGGTTATCCAGATTTGGAAACATCCATTGATGTGATCGAAGCCTTAGCAAAAAACGGCGCGGACTTAATTGAGGTTGGTCTTTCTTTCTCTGACCCACTCGCAGATGGACCTGTGATTCAGCAAGCGACTCAAATCGCGCTGGAGAAGGGAATCACGATCAAGAAATCACTCGCTGCGGTGAAAGAACTTCGGGGACGTGGTGTGACCATTCCGCTGATTCTGATGGGTTACTACAATCCCATGCTGGCGTATGGACTGGAAAAATTTATCCGTGATGCGAAGGAAGCAGGCGCGGACGGATTCATCATCCCTGATTTGCCGATGGAAGAAGCGGAAGAATTTACGTCCGTGGCGGGGGAGTTGCCGTTGATTCAAATGCTCGCGCCGACTTCGCCCGATGAGCGCATGGAAGCGATTGCCCGCAATGCGAAGGGATTTATTTATCTGGTTTCGGTGACTGGTGTGACAGGCGAGCGCAGAGAAATTTCAAACGACCTTGGCGATCTGATACAACGTGTGCGGGAACACACGTCCGCACCGGTGTGTGTGGGATTTGGAATCGGCACGCCTGAACAGGCGCAGCAGGTTGGTCAACTTGCGGATGGAGTCATTGTCGGCTCGGCGTGCGTAAAGACGATAGGGGGGAGTGAACAGCCTGTTGAAACAGCCAGGCTGTTTGCGAAGAATTTTCGAAGCGCTTTGAGCAATACCCCAAAAACTTGAAACATTTTTCATTACCCAGTTTTTAAAACGTTTTTTTATTCTCAATAGATCATACAATGCCTCTTCATGAATAGTGTGGCGGGTGATTTCTCGTCTGCTACAAAGCCAATGATTGCACCGCAAGTTTGCAGAAAAAACGAATCACACACAGAGTTTACAAAAAATGAGCGTGGTCAAGCGCCATGTTACAATGCTTTCCTTCTTTGAAAGGAAATGATAATAATGAAATTCAAAAATTATTTGGATGTGATTAGTGCAAAGCCTGCAATCATAATGTTCTTTTTATCTATTGTTGTAATTTCGCTTTATTGGGTTATAGTCTTTATGAAGCCTTTAGATCTTATCCGCGATAGTAAAGACCGAACCTGGATAGAGCTAGTGGATAATGTGGAAGATGGACGTGGATATAAAGCATGCCCAACAAGCTATATTCCAAATTGTACTTTGACAAACCAATTGACAGCCATTCGTGAGCCGGTTCCCGTCTTGTTGTTTTCGGTATATATTGCATTGACGCACGAATATATGATTTTTCTTCAGGGCGCTCAACTGTTCTTTAGTTTAGCAATTTTATGGGGCACATATTGGCTGGGTAGTGAAATAAAGGACCATCTGCTGGGGTTGATCGCAGCGGCGGCTTGGGCTCTATATTTGCCAGTTGTGCGTGTTGAAATTCATCTCAATGGAGACCTGGCAGCTGGCGTCTTTGTTACTTATGGAATGCTCATGTTTGTCCGCGCAATTAAGTATGGGTTGTTAAGAGATTGGCTCCTGTCTGGGCTTGTTTTGGGGTTGGCCATTCTGTCCCGTTCTTCTGTGATCGTGTTCGCTGCTTCTCTGCTGGCGGGATATATATTCCACGTATGGATTATTGAGAAACGTTTGACAGTTGGTATTGTGAAAAATGTGGTTTTAGCAGGGCTTGTGATGGGACTGACGGTTTTACCTTGGGTGATCCGAAACCAAGTCGTATTTGGAAAACCAATGATGGGTACCACCCTGGTCGGCTACAATATTTATCGTCATAATGCAATTATCGCCAGGGACGATTTTTATCCCCACTATGTAGGACCTGATGAAGCCGAAGTTCTCTTAAGTGAGCTGACGGTCAAATACCCTGAGTTGAACACACCTATTAATGAAGTGCAAGTCAATCAAATTTTTCAGAATGAAGCAGTTAAACTAATACTTGCCAACCCCAAGGAATATGCCCAGCTGGTGATATACCGTTTTATTCCTCTGTGGTTCAATTTAGGGGTATTGAATCAATATGGCGACCCAATGACCATTCTTGATTATCTTGTAGTTGCTCAACAAGTTATTCTGCTGGTTGCAATCCTCTTTGTAATGTGGAAAGGGGAAGCACGACTGAGATTCCTTGGACTGAGTTTATTCCTTTTTATGGCTACATACATGGCTGTTGGGAGTCAGTTAAGATATCTAATTCCTATTGCACCATCGATAATCGTATTAAGTGCGCTCTCCATACCGTATTTTCTGCCAAACCTTTTTTCAACTCGAATTCCTGACATTTACCGAAACCCGAGAGTGTAGCTCAAAGCCAGTTGAAACCGCGAAGCAATTCGCAGATTTTAAAGCGCATTGTCTGCATTGAATAAAAGAATCAGGTGGTGAGTTCCCCGCGTAGATTCATCTGCATTAGGCGTTTGATTTCATCCACCGGAAGATTTTGGCTGAAAAGATAAGATAGTTTGGCAAGCGCGGCTTCGGCGGTCATGTCGAAGCCGCTGATGACTCCGGCGCGGGCGAGGGCGGAGCCGGTGGCGTAATCGCCAAGGTGGACGCTGCCGCGCAAGCATTGCGTGCAATCGACAATCACCACATCGCGCGCAGTGGCTTCTTCAAGCGCGGCGAGGAAATCCGCGTTGTTGGTGGGACCGTTGCCAACGCCATAGGCTCTTAAGATCAATCCTTGCAATGGTGGCTGGAGAAAGTTGCGCACGACCTGTGCCGGAATGCCGGGCCACAAGGGCAGTGCTCCCACATTGACTTGTTTCAATTCTTGCACTTGCAACTTGCTTTGTGGCGCGGGTAAGACTAAATTTTTGTGGATGCGAATCTCCACGCCGATGTCACCGAGCGGCGGCAGGTTAGGGGAGGCAAAGGCATCCAACCCGTCCGTGCTGACCTTGACCGAGCGGCATCCGCGCAGGAGCTGGTTGCCAAAACACAAACAGACTTCGGGGATGTTGAAGTTTGCGGCGACTGTCAGCGCGGTGATGATATTAGCGCGCGCATCATTGCGGACCTCACACAGCGGAATTTGCGAGCCAGTGAGTATGACAGGCTTGCCCAATCCTTCCAACATAAACGGCAAAGCGGATGCGGTGTAGGCCATCGTGTCGGTGCCGTGCAGAATGATGAAGCCATCGTAATTGTCATAATGTTCCCCGATGTCGCGAGCGATCTTATACCAATCATCTGGGGTCATGTTCGCTGAATCAAGCAGCGGATCATATTCATGAATTTCCACGTCGGGCATCAAGTCACTTTTCAATTCTGGCATGGATAGAATCTGCTCTGCCAGATAGCCGGGCGCAGGCGCGTAGCCTTCGGAGGTTGGCTGCATCCCAATCGTTCCGCCAGTATAGATGATGTAGACGCGTTTTTTCATGGAAACGGCTAAATCCGCTTCGTCCACGAGGGATGGGCGTATTTTTCGCTGACCAACTCTTCTGTGCGCTTAAGTTCGGAAGCAGACATTTCCCCGCGCTCAAATTGAATTCCCAGTTCTGTCTCAAATCCCCGCACGAATGCGTCAGCGGCACGCGACCAGGGCACTTCCGCATTCAAAACGGATTGGACCGTCGTTGCCCGCGCGAGCAACCTGTCCTTTGCATGCTGGCGGGCAGACTCGTCAGCAAAGACCAACGCATCGCAGATGCGGGTCAGGTCGCCGCTCAATGGAAGCGAGCCATGTTGCAGCACGCCTTCTTTTTTTCGAGCCTGCGCCGAACCGATGAGCTTCTTTCCGTTCACGGTGATCTCATAAGTGGAGGGCACTTCAAAACAAACCGGATTCAAATTTTGCTGAGTATGTCCGCCTTCATGTTCTTTCATTTCAACTGGCACGCTTAATTCACGCACGGCGTAAAGCAAGGCTTGCGCCAAACGGTTGTAGGATTCAAGCACACCACCCGCAAGGATGGGATCTTCAGCGGGACCCGTCACAGAGTAAGTCAATTCGTCAGTGTGTAGAATCGCTCGTCCCCCGGTCACGCGGCGCACCACTTCCCAGCCTTGAGCATGGAGCCGCTCTACATCTACATCCTTGAATGATTGGGCGTGCCCTAAAGACAGGCAGGGCGGATTCCACGAATAAAGTCGCAGCGTTGGTTTTGCCTCGCCGCGATAAATATGTTCAAGGATGGCTTCGTCGGCAGCCATGTTCCACGCGCCAGTGGATGGGGGAGTGTGAAGTAATCGCCAGATGGTCATGGTTTTATAGCTTTAAAAATTTCTCAGCCGCATCTTCAATTATTTTCTCGTCCGCATTTTCCAGCGGCGGGCGGAGCGCCCAATGCGGCAGCCCATGAACTTTATGCAACAAGCCTTTGAGGATCGGCGCAATGGGAGAGTACTGCTCAAGGAAATGTCGCTGTTCGGTCACTTTTGCCTGAACCTCAGAAGGATCTTTTCCCGCTTGATACAAATCCCAAATTTCGCGCAGGTGATCAGAGATGAGATTGGCAGGCGCTGTAATCGCGCCTTGGGCGCCATGTTTCAAGGCATGATGAAAATAGGAATCAGTGCCATTGAAGACGAGTAACTCACTTCCAAAACGCTGACCCACAGCGGATGCAAACGCCTCATCATGTGACGAGTCTTTAATGCCTGCAAATTGAGTGGGGTACTTCGCCTTGAGTCGTTCCAGAAGATCGAGCGAGAAGCCCACACCTGTCATCACCGGAATGTGATAGCCGAGCAGATACTTTCCTTGCGGGACGGCTTTTTCGATCAACTCGCTGAACCATTGGAACAAACCTTCTTCGCTGGCTTTGCGGAAATAATACGGCGGCAGGACGACTGTCCCATCATAACCAAGTTCGTAGGCGAGTTTGGTCAGTTCGATGGTTTCAGTCAGGCTGGGGGTCCCTGTTCCAGCCAGCAGTTTAAAGTCTCGCACCTGGTGGCGGATCACACGGATGGAACGCAGCAAGGCTTCGCGTTCGCGCGGCGAGAACGATGGACCCTCTCCCGTCGTCCCGAAAAGCAGCGCGCCATGACATCCACGCGAGGCGAGGAAATGTAAAAACACGGCCAACGATTCAAAGTCAAAAGCGGTATCGGGCTTGCCTTCGGTTCTGGGTTTTCCGAGATAGGGAGTCACAGCGGCGGCGTATACACCGGCGAGCGGATGGAGATTTGTCATAAAATTCCTGATGGTTGAATGTTACAGAAAGATAGATTGCAGATAGCGAGTGGTCAACTATCTGCAATCTGATTTTATTCGTTTTCTTTGATGAATTGTTTGGCGGCAGCCTCTGGCGGCTGAAGCGGTTGACCTTCTTCTTTATATAAGTAATGTTGATGGTCGAGCGTCCAGAGATACAGGTCGCCTTCGGTTTTGTCGGGGAATTCATCGAGCAGGTTGCTCTTGCGGATGATCTTCACAATGGGCAGATACACTGTGTCATACCAGTGTACGACCGCTTCCTGTTCAGAAATATCACGTTTGAAATCCAGTCCCATAAAGTAGCGATGCACGGCGATGTGCTCGAGCA
This sequence comes from Anaerolineales bacterium, assembly GCA_023382575.1. Classification (GTDB taxonomy): domain Bacteria; phylum Chloroflexota; class Anaerolineae; order Anaerolineales; family Villigracilaceae; genus Villigracilis. The sequence continues at coordinate 22,033 of JAHDWC010000023.1, read as the reverse complement.
TACGCGTAAAACCGTCGGGGATGTTAAGCTTGATGTTAGCATTGGGGCGCAACCGGTCCAGCCCGGTGCGTTCGAGAAAATCCACTTTCGAGCCGAGGATTTCCAAATCTTCCGGTTTGATATCCGGCGTGATGTTGACGCGCGTGGCGCATTCGCGCACTTCGGCTTCGATGAATTCCTGACCTTGTCCGCGCGCGACTGAAACGCGGTGATGTCCATCCACCACAAAATAGACCTGTCCTACTTTGTAAAGAACGACGGGCGGCAGGTGTACATCTTCATAAAAAGCGCGATCGACCTTCTGCCAGCGGCTGGCAAGTTGATCTTCCTTGGGGAGGAAGGTGCTGTCAAATTCATGGTAGCGGTTCAGGCTACCCGCGATCTGGTCCACGCGGACAGTTTTTACTCCCTGATAGATGGGGCCGCCAATGCGTAGCTTTTCCTTGATATCGTCATAGGAAAGCAGATTATTGCGCTTCCCTGAAAGGACGGAAAATACCTGGTTGATAAATGACTTGAATCGCGCCCTGCTAAAATCGGACCGAACTTGTGAATCAATTACGTCTGACATAATACTCTCGCTTCCGTTACGATAAGAACGTTCGCTTTATTCCTTTTTCTCTGAGATGGTTTGATTATTCCAGTTGTCTTTATGAATTACAGCAACAATAGGTTAATGTGTGGTTAATGGCATTTCTTTTACGGGATGTCGATAACCTTGTAGGGATAGACATTGATGATGGTCGTACCATTGATGGTCGTCTCGCTATCGGAGATGTTCTTCCGGTAAAAGTGTGTATGTCCGTGAAGCAGATAACGCGGTTTGACGGTGCGGATGAGCCAGTTCAAGGCTTTCAGTCCATTATGAGCCAGATCAGTATCATCATGGATACCAAATGGGGGGGAATGGGTGATGAGAATATCCAGGGCGCGTCCGTGGCGGACAAAGTTGCCGAACAGGCTGGGCATCATCTGAAAGGCACGTTGGCTCGCCTCCATTTGTGTGTACTGGTTGGTGCCATTGGGTCGGTAGCGGACTGACCCGCCAAAACCGCCGATCAGGTATTTTTTGTAACACACCGTTTTGAGGTCCAGATTGATGCCGCCTTCCGCCTTTGAGCGCAGGTCGCGTGGGTTGAATTCCGGGTCGTGATTTCCAGGTACGTAATAGAGCGGCTTGTTCAACACCGTTACGATATATTCAAGGTAGTTGTAAGGCAGGTCGCCGCAGCCCAGAATCAGGTCAACATCACGAAAATGCCCGTTCGGGGCAAGGGTATAGATGCGGTCCACGATTTGATCGCTTACGGCTAGGATTCTCACAAGCACGCATTGTGCCGTAGAAAACGAATCCTTGCAAGTGTATTACCCGACAAAATTGCAATTCCTGGTATTTGCATTTCCCCCAAACGCACACTATAATTCATTAAATTGGACTTAACGGATGGAAACGAGAAATATTACTTCACCTATCGGTTCGGGATATGGGTCTGGGGACCAGAAGCCGCGCCAGCAACTACAACCCGGCGTGACGCTGGTCAACCGCTATAACGTTCAGGATGTGATTGGCGTTGGCGGCATGGGTTCGGTTTATCGTGCCCGTGATATGCACTTCCCCAACGTCGTCAAACTGGTGGCGGTCAAGGAAATGATCAACATGGCGCCCGACCCGCTGGTGCGTCAGACGATTGTTCAGAATTTTGAGCGTGAGGCAAATCTGTTGGCCACGCTCAACCACCCTTCCATTCCTCGTATTTATGATTATTTTTCACACGATGACCGGTCGTATCTGGTACTGGAATTCGTGCATGGAAAAGACCTTGAAACGGTCATTAATGACACGAACGGTTTTTTGCCGGAAGATCAGGTCATTAGTTGGGCCATCCAACTTTGCGATGTATTGGCGTATCTGCACAGCCACAAGCCAGATCCGATTGTCTTCCGTGATATGAAACCGTCCAATGTGATGATCAATCACAATGGGGATGTGGTGCTGGTGGACTTTGGCATCGCCAAGACCTTCCAGGTGGGACAAAAAGGGACGATGATCGGCACAGAAGGGTATTCTCCGCCAGAGCAGTATCGCGGCGAAGCCACCCAACTGGCAGATGTCTACTCGTTGGGGGCGACGTTGCATCACGCCATTACACGGCGCGACCCACGTCTGGAGCCGCCTTTCTCCTTCTCCGAACGACCCATTCGACGCATCAATACCAACGTTTCGGTTGAGTTTGAAGCGGTGATTACGACTGCCCTGCAATACAATCCCGGCGAACGCTTCCCCAATGCTGAGGCGATGAAAGATGCGTTGATGAACGTGGCGCGCAAGACGGGCGCATTATCCAAGATCACCTCTGCATTGCCGGTTTCCAGCGGCGGTGTGAAGCCATTGTGGTCGTTCAAATGCGAAGACGAGATTCGCGGCACGCCGGTTTTGAGTCAGGGAAATCTGTTCATTGGCTGTTACGATAATAACCTCTATTCGTTGAGCGCCGCCGACGGCCAATTCCAGTGGAAATACCCAACCGATGGCGGGATTGTCTCGCGCCCGGTGGTGTTTGAAAATAATGTGTTCTTCTGCTCGGAAGATAAACGCCTGCATGTGGTTAATTCCCGCACCGGTAAAGTGGTGTGGACGTATTACACAGACGGGAAAATCTATTCCTCGCCGCGCATCGCGGATGGGCATGTGTTCTTCGGCTCGGACGATCAGGATCTGCATGCTGTCAACGTCAACAGCGGACGTGCGGTCTGGAAGTTCTCCACCGATGGACCGATCCATTCCACACCGCTTGTTGCAAATGAGATGATCTATTTCGGCACGGAGAGTGGTTCCTTTTATGCGCTTGATTTCCGCGGTTCTTTGAAGTGGCGCTTTCAGGCGAAGCGAGGCATTACATCGTCGCCCATTTTGAATGCGCAGGCTATCTATGTTGCGTCGCTTGATGGAACTCTCTACGCGTTGGATGCGAAGAGCGGTTGGGCGATTTGGAAGTTCCGCCTCGGCAAAGGTTCGATTTCTTCGCCGATCATGTCTGACGACCTTATCTTCGTCGGCGCGGCTGATGGCTTCATCTATTGCATAGATGCGCGTACAGCCAAGGAAGTTTGGCGCTTCAAGACGGAAAATCAGGTCAGTAGTTCGCCTGTCATTTACAAGGACTCCATCTACTGCGGCTCTGTGGATGGCAGTATGTACTGCCTTGAATATCGCACGGGACGCCTGCGCTGGAAGTTTGAATCTCAAAAACCCATTACCGGCTCGCCGGTAGTGTTCGATGACATTGTATATTTTGGCTCAACAGACCATCATGTCTACGCTCTGTTCGCCTAAAAGGAGTTCTTGTGGCTGATTTCTTTCGAAAACTATTTGGCGGTAAGGAAGTTCAGGAAAAACCGAAGGTGTCGGTGGCGGCGGCAGATAATGCCACCACGGCACCGTTGACGGACCAGCAGATCAGTTCGATCATTGCCAGCCAGACGCCAAAATATGAAATGAAGCAGTTGGTCGCAAGCGTTGGGCAATCCGTTGGGAAGCAGCGCGAGCACAATGAAGATAGCGTCCTCTCGCTAACGACGACCATCTCTGGCAGCACCGAAAGCGTGCCGTTTGGTTTGTATATCGTTGCCGACGGCATGGGCGGGCATCAATTTGGAGAGGTGGCAAGCAACGCAGCCATCCGCATTATCGGTGGAAACATTGCCAAAAAATTCCATTCCTTCCTTTTCAATATGCCAACACAGTCTTTGCAGGAATCGCTTCAAGAGGTGATGGAAGCTTCGATCCTCGAAGCGCATCAATACATCCAGCGTGAGGCGCCAGGTAGTGGCACCACAGTGACGGCTGCGCTTGTCCTCGGTCAGCAGGTGACGATTGGTCATGTGGGGGATAGCCGCGCCTATGCGGTCTACCCTGATGGCAGGATGGAAGCGCTGACCCGTGATCATTCGCTCGTCAAACGCCTCGAAGAACTCGGACATCTCAGTCGCGACGAAGTGGAAAACTTCCCGCACCGAAATGTTTTGATTCGTGCGCTCGGCCAAGGCGAGACCCTTGAGGCGGATATTTTTACGATCCCATTCCCACAAGCGGGATATCTCATGCTGTGCAGTGATGGATTGTGGGGCGTGATTAATGAGAAGGACATCGTGCGCCTCCTCAACGAAGCAACAACCCTGCATCAAGCCTGTCAGCGTTTGGTGGAAGCGGCCAATACCGCTGGCGGACCCGATAACATCACCGTCGCCATTGCACAAATGGTTGGATAATCATGCCTGTTGGCAAGCCCGATTATTATGCTGTCCTTGGTGTTTTCCGCGACGCGTCGCAGGAAGAGATCAAACGCGCATATCTCGACGCTGCCCAGCGTTTGCATCCCGATAAAAACGTCGCCGCTGGTGAGACGGAACTCTTTCTCTCCGTCCAGCAGGCGTATGAAGTGCTTTCGAATCCCAAGCGTCGCAATCAATATGATGCGACATTGCCGCCGGAGATCGATGAGGGAAACCGCCTCATCAAACATGAAGTCTTTTTCAGTCGCCCAAATTTAGTGCGGCTGGGGGAAGACCAGTTGGTGTACATTCTCTTTGAGGTGGGACCGCGTGAAGAAAAACCGGATCAAGTCCCGGCGCCGCCGCTGAACCTGTGCCTCGTGTTGGATCGTTCCACATCCATGCAGGGCGAGAAGATGGATATTTTGAAAGCCACAGCTATCCAACTCTTGCGGAGTTTACGTCCGCAAGATGTTCTGAGCATTGTGGCATTCAGTGACCGAGCCGAAGTCATCGTGCCTGCTTCAATAAGTTTGGATAAGAAAAAGCAGGAAGGTCGCATTCAGATGATGCAAACATCCGGCGCGACCGAGATCTATCACGGACTCGAAGCTGGAATGCGTGAGATCCGCCGCACGCTCGACCCGTCGCGTGTCAATCACATCATCCTGCTGACAGATGGTCACACCTATGGCGACGAGCAGGCCTGTCTGCAATTGGCAGAAGAAGCCGCCGCTCAAAATGTCGGCATCACCGGCATGGGTGTGGGGCACGAATGGAATGATATCTTCCTCGATGCGCTGGCCAGCAAAACTGGCGGCTCATCAGCGTACATTTCCAATCCGAAAGATATCGAGCGTCTGCTCATTGATAAATTCAAGGCATTGGTCAGCACCTATGCCGACGAAGTCATCTTGGATTTCAAAGAGCAACCCGGTATCCGCTTCAATTATGCCTTTCGCCTGCAACCTGAAGGCGGCACAGTTGCCCTTCAAGCGCCCCTGCACCTCGGTCCGATCTTGAGAGATACACCCTTGCACGTCCTGCTGGAAGTAGTCGTTGGGGCAGAGGCACTAAGTGGAAATGAAGTTACATTGATCGATGGCTCACTGAAGACGTCTGTCAATGCGAACCCCATGCCATTGCCGCCCATTCGCCTCAAGCTGACCCGTGAGATTCAACCAAACCCATCAGCAGACCCACCCCCAACGCGGATCCTCAGTGCGCTGTCGCGCTTGACGCTCTATCGGATGCAGGAACGTGCCCAAACTGCGGTCGATGCGGGGCAGATCGATGTGGCTGTCCGCCACTTGCAAAATCTTGCCACTCATCTGCTTTCGCAGGGTGAACATTCGCTGGCCAAAACGGCTCTGTTCGAAGCAGATAACTTGGAAAGGATGCATTCATTCAGTGCCAGCGGCAGTAAGGATATCAAATATAAAACTCGAGCGCTCTTATTAAAAAGTGGCAAGGAGAAAGCAGGATGATAGTCTGTTCCAATTGCAGGCATGCAAATATGTCTGGGGCGATGTTTTGCGCGGAGTGCGGCGCGCAGTTAATCGGCAGGGATGCGCTCATCACACAGACCATTTCGACGGACAAATTCAAGAAGGTGAGCAAGAAAGCCGGGGACGAGGAAGCCTATCAAGACTTTGATGTGACCGATGCCTGGGGCAGCCTGCACCTGCTGGATACCGGCCAGGTCTTGCCGCTTTCGTCGCGCAATGAGTTCACAATGGGACGCATCAGCGAGGGGCAACCCATCATGCCAGATATTGACCTTTCTCCGTTCCAGGCCTATGCGGCGGGAGTATCCCGTTTGCATGCGGTTATCAAGCGTGAGGCTGGACGCATCATCTTCATGGACCTCGGCTCTGCCAATGGGACCTATATCAATGGAAAGCGTCTTTCCCCCAATATCGAGCAGATCGTCAATCATGGTGACATCATCGCGCTTGGAAAATTGAAAATGCAGATCTTATTCAAGGAACAATAACATCATGGCACACACCGTCATTTTACACATCCCGAATGAAGCCTCCGTGCTCGGTGAGATAGACGAACTTCCCAAGCCCACCGACAATATCATTGTGGTGGTCAATCCGCGCCAGAAAGACGGCAAGGATTTGCACTATGTCGACCATAATACCGTCAAGGTGATCTGGCCGCTGGTGAAGATAAGCTTCATCGAAGTCCTTGGCGATTCCGAAGAGGAAAAGATCATCGGTTTTGTGAGGGAATAAAACATGGCAGATATGGACAGACGCCGCATCCTTGTGGTGGACGACGAAGAGCGCATGGTGCGCTTCATCCGCATGAACCTCGAGCACGATGGCTTTCAGGTGGGCGAGGCGTTCAACGGCAAACAAGCCATCCAAAAGATCCGCGATTTCACCCCCGACCTTATCCTGCTCGACGTGATGATGCCGGATATCGACGGCTTCGATGTCCTTGAAACCATCCGCGATTTCAGCAATGTCCCCGTCATCATGCTGACCGCCAAAGGCGAAGAAGATGACCGCGTGCGCGGACTTGAACATGGCGCAGATGATTACATCACCAAGCCATTCAGTCCACGTGAATTGGTCAGCCGCATCAAAGCCGTGCTACGTCGCACCGAAGGGACGAGCGGCTCCATGCATGGGCTGATCGAGATCGATAAACGCCTCAAAATTGACTTTGAGCGTCGCGAGATCTGGCTTGAAGGCAAACTCGTCAAACTCCGCCCGACCGAATACCGCCTGCTGTATCATCTTGTGCAGAATGCGGGTTGGGTGGTCTCGCATGACCAATTGCTCCAAAAAGTCTGGGGCTACGAATACCGCGACGAGCCACATTACGTCCGCCTCTACATTAACTACCTGCGCCAAAAATTGGAGAAAGACCCCGCCAACCCGGTCTACATTCTCACTGAGCGAGGCGTGGGCTACCGCTTTGTGGATTTCAAACGCAGCAAAGAATAGCTGAATCCTCTAACAAAATGAATACAAAACGCTTGCGTTTTTCTAACGCAGGCGTTTTAAATTAATGGCGTAAAACAAAATCCAATCACCTACAAGGAGGTACCTATGTCTAGTATCATTCGTTGGGAACCCGCTCGTGAGATGATGACCCTGCGCGAAGCCATGGATCGCCTCTTCGACGATGCGTTCACCCGCCCGCTCAGCCTGTCCAGCAATGCCTGGTCTGTCCCTGCCGTGGATATGTACCAGACCGATAACGAGGTTGTGGTGAAAGCCGCCCTCCCCGGCATCAAAGCGGACGAGGTGCAAATCAACATCACTGGCGAACTGCTCTCCCTCAAAGGCGAGGTCAAACAGGAGAACGAAACCAAAGAGAAGGCGTATCACATCCGTGAGCAGCGCTGGGGCACATTTGAACGCTCGATTGCCCTGCCTACGCAGGTTGTGGCAGACAAAGCCAAAGCCGAGTTCGAAAACGGCATCCTGACCATCACACTCCCCAAGGCGGAAGAGGTCAAACCCAAGACCATCACCATCAAGACCAGGTAAACCCAACCAACCCTCAAGAACAGGAGTCGACAGACTCCTGTTTTTGTTATGATAGGCGGGATACAGGAGACTTTGACCCATGACCCAAGCCTTTTCCTCTCTTCGCGTCAACTCTGACCGGATGCTGGATGCCTTCAACCAGTTAGCCGCCATCGGTGCGACGGCTGATTCGGGCGTGGACCGTCCCACGTTTAGCGAGTCACATCTCGCAGCCCGCAAATGGTTCCGTGACCACATCGAGTCCAGCGGATTTGAATTTCGCACTGATGGCGCCGGAAATCATTCCGCATGTTTGCCATGCGATGACCCGAATGCGCCAACTCTCATCCTCGGCTCGCATTTGGATTCCGTTCCGAACGGCGGTCGCTTCGACGGCGCATTGGGCGTGATGGCGGCGCTCGAAGCCTTGAAAACGGTTCGAGAAAACGGCATCAAACTCAAAGTCCAGTTGGAAGCGATGGACTTCACCGACGAGGAAGGTACGCTGGTCGGACTCCTCGGCAGCGCGGCGTTGGCTGGTCATCTATCCAAAGAAAATTTAGAGAAGCCGAGAGGTGGACGTGAACGATTGATGGAAGGTATGAAACGCGCGGATTTATCTGATGAAAGTATGTTGAGCGCGGTGCGGAAGAAAGAGGCGCTGGCGGGCTATTTGGAACTGCACATCGAGCAGGGCAAACGCTTGGAACGCGCTGGGACGAACATTGGGATTGTGACCGCTATTGTTGGAATCTGGTCTTATAAATTGTCGTTCATCGGCAAAGCCGATCATGCCGGTTCAACGACAATGGAAGACCGGCGTGATGCATCGCTGGGCGCAAGCGCCTTTACTCTGATGGCGCGTGAGATGGTGATGCGTGATTTCCCGAACTGTGTAGTAAATGTGGGAAAGATGGAGTTTGCGCCAGGTGCGTTCAATATCGTCCCTGCGCAAGTGGATGTGTCACTTGAATTCCGCTCACCAGATGAAGCCGAGTTTAACCATCTGGATCAGGTGTTGTTGAAATTGGCTAGTGAGCAGGCGTCGCGTTTTGGCTTGGATTTGAAAACCGAATTTCTCGGCAAGCATTCACCGAGTTTGATGGATGAAAAGGTGCGTACTGCCTTCGCTGATTCTTGTGATACTTTGGGTTTGACGCATATGCCTTTGCCTTCGGGTGCGGGGCATGATGGACAATCGTTGGCGGATCTTTGCCCGGTGGGGATGATCTTCGTGCCATCTGTTGACGGCGCGAGCCATTCGCCGCGTGAGTTCACCCAATGGGAAGATTGTGTCAACGGTGCGAATGTGTTATTGCAAGCCGCTTTGCGATTGGGGAGCGGGTAAAATTAGCAGACCCTCGTCGTCCAAAGGACATCCATGAAAAACTTCGACCCAAAGTACAACGACATTCCCAAGACCGAGATCCATTGTCACCTTGAAGGTGCGATTCGCACACAGACCATCATCGATGTGGCGCGCGAGTTCAACATTTCCCTGCCTTCGTATGAAGTGGGGGAGTTAGACAAGCACGTCAAAGTCCTTGACCAGATGAAAGACTTGCAAGCCGTGCTGGAGGCGTTTGATATTTTTCAGCGTAGTATTACTTCCCCCGAAGTTTTTGAACGGATCGCATGGGAGTTATTTGAAGATTGCGCAGCGCAGAATATCAAACTCTTTGAAGTGCGCTTCTCGCCGGATTGGGCGTTTCACGGTCACAACCTGAATTGGGATGCCTGCCTCGAAGGTTTGCTGCGCGCACAAGAACGTGCCGAAAAAGAGTTCGACATGGCGATTGGCATTATTGCCATCACCTCACGCGGCATGGGCGCGGACTCGTGTGTGCGAACTGTCGATTGGGCGATCCGCCACCGCGAGCACATCCAAGCCGTGGACCTTGCCGATGGCGAGATGCTTTTCCCCGCCAAAGATTTCATCAAGCCGATCCTGAAAGCCAAAGATGCCGGCTTGAAAGTGACCATTCACTCCGGTGAAGATACGCCCGCTTCATATGTCATCGACACCATCAAGAATTTTCAGCCAGATCGCATCGGTCATGGTATACATAGCATCGAAGATATGAAAGCCGTAGAAATGCTCATCGAGCGGGGAATCACGCTCGAAGTGAATCCCTGGTCGAATTACCTGACCAACTCCGTCCTGACGATTGAAGCGCATCCGCTCAAAAAGTTGTCCGACCTTGGGGTGCGCGTAACCATCAACTCGGATGATCCCGAAGTCCTTGAGACCAATGTCAACAATGAATATCGCATTGCGCATGAAATCCTTGGAATGAGCATGGACGATATTCAAACCTGCAATCGCTTTGCGTTTGAATCTTCGTTCATCGACCCGGCAAAGACGAAAAGAATCTGGGATAAATATTTTGTTAATATTGCCCCAGATTCAAATTGACCGAATCGGAACCCTTAGGGTAAAATAATGCGCCAGTCTTACCCTAGCATACCTATCCCGTTGGGGATTGTGTAATCATCTTCAAGAAATAAAGGAAGCATCTCGAATGGTTAAAAGAACTTATCAGCCCAAGATCCGCCGCCGCGTGCGTGTGCATGGTTTCCGCTCGCGCATGGCAACGGCAGACGGTCGCGCCGTTCTCAAGCGCCGCCGCCTTAAGGGTCGCCACAAACTTACTGTCACAGCCAACGAGCACGTCAAGCGGACTCGTTGGTAAGTCTCCAGCGTCTTGACGCGGAGAACATGAGGCGCGGGTGCAGAGACGATTTCGACTGTCCCGATCTGAAGACTTCAAGCGGGTGCGGCGAACTGGCAAGTCCTATGCCCATCCGCTTGTTGTGTTAGTAACGCAAGCCTGCGAAACGCACGAGCACATTCGGGTGGGTGTGACGGCAGGGAAAACAGTGGGGACTGCGGTTCATCGTAACCGGACCAAACGGCTTCTTCGTGAAGCCATGCGCCCCTTGCTTCCCTCCATCGCCTCCGGCTGGGACCTGATCCTGATCGCCCGTCCCGCCTTGGCAACTGCCACGCTGACAGATACCCGCGCCGCGCTGACGAATCTCCTTCAACGCGCCAACCTGCTCCTCCCTGTGGACGAGTCCCCTGGATGAATCCTGAACCCGAAACGCAATTCCATTTACACGATTACTCCCACGAACCGCGTCTGCGCGACATGCCGCGTACGCTGGGAAACATGCCACGCATCCTGCTGCTGGCATTGATTCGTTTCTATCAGATGGCGATCTCTCCAGGACTTCCCGCAAATACCTGCCGCTTTTATCCATCCTGCTCGCATTATGGGTATCAGGCGGTTTATAAACATGGCGCCTTCAAGGGGTTTTTCATGGCGGTCTGGCGTGTGCTGCGCTGCAATCCCTTCAACCCGGGCGGGTACGACCCCGTTCCATGACATTATTCGCCAATTCCTGGCGATTCAGGAGTACTGTTAATTTGAAAACCAAACGCTTGATGTTTTTTTTGATGCTTGTCATCGGTGCGCTTTTTCTCAGCGCTTGTACCGGACAACCTCTCGCTAACAACTGGCCTGGTCTCGCCGCCGATGCTGACCATGCTTATCTCTCGGCTGGCTCCTTCATCTATGCTGTAGATTTGGAAAGTGGCAAGGAAGTCTGGCGCTATCCCGAAGAAGCCGACAATGGCACCTTGTTTTATGCGCGTCCCACTCTGACCGAAGATGGTCAACTGCTCATTGGAAGCGTTGGCAACAACCACATCCTCGTCAATTTGGATGCGGCAACGGGCAAGGAAAATTGGACAGAACCTTTCTCCGGTGCGAAAGGCGCGTGGGTGGCATCTCCGCTCGTCATCGATGGAACCATTTACGCTCCCAACACGGATGGCTTCCTTTATATTTTGGATGGCGATGGCAATCAGGCTGTCGACCCGGTCGAACTGGGCGGCTCACTCTGGTCTGCGCCGGTGACGGATGGCAATCTGCTGTATGTCACTTCACTCGACCATCATCTCCACATTTTGAATCCCTCCAATGGGGCGTCTGGTGATCCCGTCGATCTGGGAGGCGCGATTCCCAGCAGCCCAGTTTTGAGCGAAGACGGCGTATATGTCGGTTCGTTCACATCCAATGTGGAATTTGTCACTCCAAACGGTGACCATGAAGTGATCGCCACCGCCTCCAACTGGATTTGGGGAACTCCTGCTCTCGACGGCGAGACTCTCTATTACGCCGATTTAAGCGGGTTCGTCTATTCGCTCGATCTGCCGACGGGACGTCAGAACTGGGATGCAGTCCAACCTGATGGTCCAGTTGCGGCGAGTCCACTGGTGGTGGGGGAACAGATTTACATCGCTACCGAAGAAGGCACTTTCTTCGCGCTGGATCGTGCAGGAAGCATCCTCTGGGACAAGGAAACAGGTGGAAAGATCTACACCACGCCGGTCTTCTCCGGTGAGTTGATCCTTGTTGCTCCGTATCAGGCTGAATTTTCCCTCGCCGCTTACGACGTCGAAGGCAAACAAGCCTGGACGTTCACCCCTGAAAATTAAGGAATCCGACCCATGTGGGAACTACTTATCATCCAACCGCTGACCAATCTTCTGTTGTGGATCTATGACGTGCTTGGTCATGGACCGCACATGTTCGGTCTTGCGATCATCCTCTTTACTGTCCTCATCAAAGTTATCACCTGGCCGCTCAACGCCTCACAGGTGAAGGGCGCGCAAGCCATGCAGGAACTCCAGAACGACAAGGAATGGCAGGAGATCCAAAAGAAATACGCCAAAGACCGCGAGAAACTCGCCCAGGAGCAAATGCGCATCTACAAGGAAAAGGGCATCAACCCCTTTGCTTCCTGCTTGCCAACCCTGATCCAGTTCCCGATCATCATCGGCTTGTACCAAGCCATTATCCGCGCCATGGCCGGCACCCCCTTGGACATGCTCAAACTGGCGCGTACGGTCTATCCCTTCCAAAATCTGGAAAACATCATCCCGCTCAACAGCAAGTTCTTGTGGATGAATCTCGGTCAACCTGAATCGATTCCCGTGCTTGGTTTTGCCCTGCCCACTCTTGCCATCGTCGTGGCGCTCACCACCTACGTGCAGACCAAACTGACCATGCCCGCCACCACCAACCCCAACGACCAAACCGCCGCCATGTCTGGCATGATGAGCATCTACATGCCGCTCCTGCTCGGCTGGTTCGCGCTGACCTTCGCCTCGGGCATCTCGGTCTACTTCATTACCAGCAACATTTTGGGTATCGTCCAATACGCAGCCACAGGACGCGCCAACTGGCGCAATCTCCTTCCGGGTGGCAACAAGAAAGCCCCAGCCAAAAAATAGGGAGGCTACATGAACGAGCGAACAACGCTTGAAGTCATTGCTCCGACCGTCGAAGAAGCCATCCAACAAGGATTGGCTCAACTCGGTCTGACGGCGGATGCCGTCTCGGTGGAAGTTTTGGATTCTGGTTCAAAGGGATTGTTCGGATTGGGCGGACGCCAGGTGCGTGTGCTCCTCACCGTCAACCCGCCTGTGATGGAAAAACCCGCTTCTCCTCCGGAACCGAAAACGGCGCCTGCCAAAAAAACGGAATCCAAGCCGAAAGCGAAGGAAGCCAAACCTCGTCCCGAGAAAAAGCCTGCTGAGCCGAAACAGACTTCCCCGAAGCCTGCGGCGCAGAAACCGGTCGAGCCGCCGCCTGCCCCCAAGAAGACCGAGCGCATGGAACATGATTCCATTTTAGATACTGCCGAAGAGGTGGTTTCCAAATTGATCTATCACATGGGCATGACCGCACAAGTCTCGGCTCATTACGATGAATCCAGCACCGATGAACATCGTGTCATCCAAGTGGATGTGCGCGGTGATGACCTGAGTGCCTTGATCGGGCGTCGCGCCGAAACTCTGGCGGCGTTTCAACATGTCGCCTCGCTCATCGTCGGCAAGCAGACCCAGAAATGGGTGCAGATGGTCATCGATGTGGAAGGCTATCGCTCGCGCCGCGAAAAGCAGATTCGTCAACTGGCACAGCGCATGGCAGACCAAGTCACCAAGACCGGACGCAAAGTGACAATGGAGCCAATGCCCTCGAATGAACGCCGTGTCGTTCATATCGAATTGCGCGGACATCCCGCTGTGAAAACTGAAAGTACCGGCGAGGAACCCTATCGCAAAGTGGTCATTGTGCCGAAAGAATAATTGGATTAAAGATAGTCATGGACCGTAGATGAAAATCTACGGTCTTTTTATCCATTTCCGTGGTTATCGTCCATCACGGTATAATTCATCCATGTCTGAACCGGAACCCCTGCAGCCTGTGGACTATCTGTTGATTGGCCATGTGGCAGTGGATTTAACGCCTACAGGCAAACAACTTGGCGGGACGGTTTCCTACGCAGCATTGACGGCGCAGGCGCTGGGAATGCGTGTGGGCATTGTCACTTCGGCTGGGGAGGATGCGCCTCTGCATACCCTCGACGGGATGCAAATTGTCAATATCCCAACCGAACAAAGCACGATTTTTGAAAACGTCAAAACAGCTCATGGTCGCAAGCAGACCTTGCATCATCAAGCCACACCGATTTTGTTTGACCACGTCCCACCGATTTGGCGGGATACGCCTATTGTCCACCTTGCGCCGATTGCGCAGGAAGTGGATGGGGCAATGGCAAAACAATTTGGTTCATCGTGGGTGGGCGTCACGCCGCAAGGCTGGATGCGTGACTGGGATGAAAAGGGTTCGGTGTTTGCCAAAGCCTGGGAGAACAGTGAACAACTTCTCGGTCAGGTGGGAGGCGTGGTGATGAGCATCGAGGACATTGACCGTGATCTGGAATTGGTCGAATGGATGGCGCATCACACCCGTTTGCTTTGTCTCACAGAAGGGGATCAGGGTGCAGTGTTGCACTGGCATGGAGACCGACGTCGCTTCCGCCCCGTTGCGGTGGAGGAAGTGGATTCGACTGGGGCAGGGGATATTTTTGCAGCGGCATTTTTTACGCGTTTAGCGCGTACACGTGACCCGTGGGAGGCGGCGCGATTTGCAACTCATCTCGCAGCGTATTCCGTGACGCGTGTGGGCTTGCAGGGCATTCCCACCCAAAAAGAGATCGAGCATTGCTTGATGGAGGTTTTATCTTGACGAAGATTTATACGTTGGTGAATCAAAAAGGCGGTGTGGGCAAAACCACATCCACGATCAATATTGCGGCTTATCTGGCGAAGTTGAATCAGCGCGTGTTGGTAGTGGATCTCGACCCGCAGGCAAATGCCACGTCTTGTTTGGGTGTGGATAAGCTTGGCGTGGAAGGCGGCACATATGAAGCCTTATTGGGCGAAGAGGATATCTTCCCTTATGTTTTGTTGAACGAACGTTTGAACTTGTCGCTGTTGCCGTCTTCGCCTTCTCTGGCGGGCGCGGAAGTGGAATTGGTGGATGAACTCGCGCGCGAGTCACGTTTGCGTAAGGCGATCTTGAAGGTGGCGAATCGCTACGATTATGTTTTGGTGGATTGTCCGCCGTCGTTGGGCTTGCTGACCGTCAACGGGTTGATGGCTGCGATTGACGGAGTCATTGTGCCGGTACAATGTGAATATCTCGCCCTCGAAGGGCTGGGACAGTTGACCAATACCATCGAACGCGTGCGTTCGGCCTTATTCCCCGAACTCAAAGTCCGCGGCGTGGTGCTGACCATGTTCGATAATCGTACGAATCTGGCGACAGATGTCGTTCGGGAAGTGAATAATCATTTTCCAAATTTGGTATTCAAGAGCATCATTCCACGCAGTGTGCGCCTCGCGGAAGCGCCCTCGTATGGGTTGCCAATTTCAGAGTATGCGCCTACGTCCGTAGGGGCACAGGCGTATGAGACGCTGGCAAAGGAATTGTTGAAAGGCGACAAGAACTGACTATAAAGCATGGTCAGTTCGTTTAGTAATACGGAAATTAAGGAGCAAGAATGGCTCAACGAAAAGGTCTTGGCAAAGGTTTGGATGCACTCATTCCCGGCGGAAAATCTTCTGTGCCGCCTGCGAGTGGAGGTCATCATGGCGGAGGCGTGCAACAAGCGGCAGTGGAAGATATCAAACGCAATCCACGCCAGCCGCGCATCCACTTTAAAGAGGCGGATCTCGATGAGTTAGCCGCCTCTATCCGGGAACATGGCGTCATCCAACCGTTGATCGTCTCGCCGAAAGGGGATGGGACATTCATCCTCATCGCGGGCGAACGTCGCTTACAAGCCTCGCAGCGCGCCGGACTGAAAACGGTTCCTGTGATTATGAGACAGGCCAACAACCAGGAATTGCTCGAACTGGCGCTGATCGAAAACGTCCAACGCGCAGACTTGAACCCGATGGAAGAGGCCGAAGCCTATCGTCAATTAGCGGATGATTTTGGTCTCTCTAAAGAGAAAGTTGCTGAACGGGTCGGGAAAAGCCGCGTGGCAGTGACGAATACGATTCGTCTGTTGGAATTGCCGGATGTTGTCAAGCGTGCGGTTGCGGATGGAACCATCACTGAAGGGCATGGACGCGCCTTGTTGGGCTTATCCACTCAAAAGGCGCGCGAAGCGGCATTCCAGACGGTGGTCAACTTATCGTTGAATGTGCGTCAGACCGAAGAATTGGTGCGGAATCGTTCTGGACAGAAACCTGTCAAAGCCTTCAAGCCGAGAAAGAACGCAGACGTGTCGGATGTGGAGAAACGTCTGCAAAAAAGTTTGGGAACCAAAGTTGCTTTGAAGCACGGCAAAAAAGGCGGCACGGTCACGATCTATTATTATTCCAACGAAGAGTTGGATGTGTTGTTGGAAAAATTAACATAGGAACGTTTTGGGTTATGCCTTATGGTAAACCAAATATGAAACTCCTCTACAACGCCAACATCCACACGCTTGATGTATCCAATCCGTCTGCTTCTGCGATTCTCATCGCGGGTGGGCGGATTATTGCTATTGGCAGCAAAGACCAACTTGAAGCCTTGGCACATGGCAAAGTGGAAAAGCAGGATATGATGGGCAAGACCATCCTGCCCGGATTAACTGACGCGCACATTCATATGCAATATTATTCGCTCGGTCTTTCCAAAGTGGATTGCGAGACGAAGACCAAGGAAGAATGTCTACGACGGGTAGGGGAGCGTGTGAAACATACCAAACCCGGTGAGTGGGTGTTGGGACATGGCTGGCAGCAAAATGACTGGGATGGGAACTTCCCAACGGCGGCGGAGCTCGATGCAGTTTCGCCGAATAATCCTGTTTATCTGACAGCCAAGTCGCTTCATGCGGCCTGGGCGAACACGTCTGCGCTGAAGTTGGCGAACATCACCGATGACATGCCGAACCCGAAAGATGGCGCGATTTATCGCGATGCGAATGGCAAAGCCACGGGCATTCTGCTTGAGACTGCTATGGGACTGGTCAATGCCGCAGTGCCAGAACCAACTCAAGCGGAGATCGAGGCGTCCATGCTCCACGCCCAATCTGTGTTGTGGAAGATGGGCATTACCGGCATCCATGATTTTGATCGGCGTGAATCGTTCATGGCTTTGCAATCTTTGCGCGCAAAAGAAAAACTAAAATTAAGAGTATGCAAAAATATTCCCGTCGAAAGTGTGCAGCAGGCAAATGACTTGGGTCTGCGCACTGGCTTTGGTGACGACTGGTTGTGGATCGGTTCGGTCAAAGCCTTTATGGATGGGGCGCTGGGTCCGCGTACGGCGGCAATGTTCCAGCCGTATGAAAGCGAGCCGGAAAACAAAGGCATTTTGAATATGGATGGCGAGGAATTGTTTGAGCATTGCCGCAAAGCCGCCGATGTGGGCTTGAGCATGACCGTCCATGCGATTGGCGACCGCGCCAATCATGAAGTGCTTAATGCTTTCGAGCAGACGCGCAACTATGAAACACAAAATAATCTGCCGCATTTGCGTCATCGCATTGAACATGTGCAGGTCATCCACCCCGATGATGCGCCGCGCCTTGCCAAGCTGAATGTGATTGCTTCCATGCAGCCCATCCACGCCACATCCGATATGTACGCTGCTGATCGTTACTGGGGCGAACGCGCCAAACTTTCTTATGCCTGGCGGACTCAACTTGATTATGGTGCGTTGCTTGCTTTTGGATCGGATGCGCCGGTTGAGACGCCCAACCCGTTTTTGGGGTTGCACGCCGCCATCACCCGCCGACGTGCTGACGCTTCTCCCTCCGCTGAAGGTTGGTACCCCGAACAGAAGTTAACTCTCACTGAAGCTTTGTCTGGCTATACTTTCGGTGCTGCCTACGCTGCCAATGCCGAACACCGACTCGGCAAACTTGCCGAAAATTACCTCGCTGACTTGATCGTGCTGGAACGTGATCCGTTCGAAATTCAACCCGATGAACTATTGACGTTATCCGCCGAAGCGGTGATGATTAATGGCGAATGGGTACTTCATCCGTAGGAATGGAGATTTTATATGTTACCGAACACGCCCAAACTGACTCCTGAAATGTTGATTCCACGACTGGGGGAACATCTGGTCCAGAAAGGTTTGATCGGTGATAACGACCTGATGCGCGCATTGGCCTATCAACAGGAACAGGTCGCGCAGGGCAACCCCTGCATGTTGGGGCAAGCCCTGATGGACTTGAATCTGCTTGACCGCGATACCATTGATCAAGCCATCACCGAACAGATCCTGCAATTGCGGACGGCTTTGCAGGCGGCTAATCGCAATCTGGAACAGCGTGTCCGTGAGCGAACAGCTGACTTGAACGAAGCCCTCAATCGACTTTCAGAGCTCAGCCAGATGAAAGCGAACTTCGTCTCGAATATCTCGCATGAGCTTCGCACGCCGCTGACGCACATCAAGGGATATCTTGAACTGATGGTGACTGAGTCGCTGGGACCGGTTACCGCAGAACAGAAACATGCGCTTTCGGTGAGTCAGCGTGCAACTGGCAAACTGGAGAGTATGATTGAAGACCTGATCATGTTCTCGCTCGCATCACGTGGCGAATTGAGCATGAAGCTGGACTTGGTGGACATCCGTCGTCTGGTTTCACTGGCGGCCAAGTCTGCAACCAACAAGGCAGAGGAACGTGGTGTAAAACTTCAGATCGATGTCTCCGACGGCTTGCCGCCCGTACAAGCGGACTCTGAGAAACTTGGCTGGGTCATCAACCAACTTCTTGATAACGGTATCAAGTTCACACCATCAGGTGGCAGCGTGACGATCTCTGTCAAAGAAGAGGGCAGTAACCTCGTTCAACTCTCTGTGGTGGATACCGGTATTGGAATTCCGCAGGGACGCATGAAGGAAATCTTTGAGCCGTTCCATCAACTGGACGGTTCCTCTACGCGGCGTTATGGCGGAACTGGGCTTGGGCTTTCACTTGTGCGTCAGATCATCGAGGCGCACGGCTCGTTGTTGGATGTCAAGTCGACGGAAGGGAAAGGGTCCGTTTTCAAATTCCCACTTTTGATTATTCGAGATTGAGGCATGGAAGAACAGCCGGTCACGCTTGCACAACTTCATCACATCTTTCAGGAAGTGCAGAAAAAGCAGGACCTGAAATCAGCTTTGGATACGTTATTCGTTTCCTTGCGCGGCGCGTTCGTGTTTGATAACGTTGCCATCTATTTGGAGGATCTCCGCGAAAAAGGCTTGGATGTTGTGTACGCGCGCGCGATGGGACGCGGCAAGAATGCCGAGGCAGATGCCGCCTGGGGAGAATTGGTCGCCAGTGATGTGATCCGCACCGGGCGTACGACAGTCCGCGAACCACGCTCCAAGATGCGTTACGGCAATCGCATGACCCAGCCCTACTTAATTGGGGTGCCATTGCGCGTTGGGGCGAAGGTGCGAGGCGCGTTGCTTTTTGTGCGCTTCGGTGGGCCTGAATATACCGACATGCACATCCATATCGCGTCGTTGCAGGCGATCTGGTCTTCGGCGTTGATCGAACGCAAGGAGTTGCAGGAGGCGCGCGCGGAATTGGATTCCGTTCAGCGGCAGATGCGTTTGCAGGATGATTTCGTCTCAACTATTTCTCACGAATTGCGGACGCCGCTCGGCTTCATTAAAGGCTATAGTACCAGTCTGCTGCGGCAAGATACCACTTGGGATGAGGATACACAGCACGAATTCCTGACCATCATCGATGAAGAGGCGGATCGCCTGACCAAGCTAATCGAGGATATGCTCGAGTCGGCTCGCTTGCAAAGTAAAACCCTGCAATTTAAATTTTCTCCGCTTCGTATTGATGCGCTGATCCGTGATGTTTCGACGCGCGTGAATACGCATCACCCAGATTTAAATATCGAATTTTATCTGGACCCGATCCCACCTGTGTTGGGAGATGGTTTGCGGCTTTCACAGGTTTTTGAGAACTTGTTCAGCAACGCGCTAAAATACGCCCCTGGCTCGAAGATCACCATTCGTTCCAAGGCGCTGCCCAAGAAGGTACTTGTCACGTTTAGTGATGAGGGGGATGGCATTCCTGAGGATTTTCTGCCGTTTCTATTTGAGCGCTTCTACCGCGTCCCCGGTGAGCGGACTGTGACCGGGACGGGACTCGGGCTGTATATTTGCAAGCAAATTGTTATGGCGCATCATGGTAAGATTTGGGTAGAGTCAGTGTTGGATAAAGGTACAACTTTTTTTATTGAGTTGCCGGCCAATCCAACGCTTTGACATGTTTTCATTCTTTTACTCCGAAGGAGAAGCAAGATGGCAAAGCGTATCCTGATCGTCGACGATGAACCCCGTTACCTGCGCCTCTTGGAGGCGAACCTGCGAACGGAAGGCTACGAAGTGACCACCGCTCAGGACGGACTGCAGGCGCTGGATGTGTTCTCTGCCCAGCCCATTGACCTTGTCCTGTTGGATGTGATGATGCCTCGTTTGGACGGGTTTGGGGTCTGTCAGCGTTTGCGTGAGTTCTCCAACGTGCCCATCGTCATCCTGACGGCAAGAGGCGAGGAACAAGATCGCGTGCGTGGGCTGGACCTGGGCGCGGATGATTACCTGGTCAAGCCTTTCTCAGCGACTGAGTTGCTGGCGCGTGTGCGAGCGGTTCTGCGTCGCGCGCAGCCGCCCACGGATACGGGACAGGTGCGCTTCTTCACCCACGACGATCTGAAGATCGATTTTGCCCGCGCAGAAGTTTGGCGTGGAGAGGAGCCCATCTCCCTCTCCGCCACGGAGTATCGTCTCCTGCTCCAATTTGCGCATAACATCGGCAAGATTCTGACCTCCGAGGATCTGCTCTCGAGTGTGTGGGGCGTGGAATATAAGAACGACAAAGAGATCCTGTGGGTCAGTATTGCTCGTTTGCGTCAGAAATTGGAACTGGACGCCCACAGTCCGCGACATATCGTGACCCGGTCGGGACTGGGATATTTGATGCCTCCCATCGAAGCGTGACATCAAAGCAATGGGGAGGCATGAACAGGATGGCACATCATGCCTAAAAAAAGAATTCTTATTGTTGACGCCGATGTTGCAAGCAGGAACTTTATTGCCCGCAAGTTATACGATGCCAACTATGACGTGATTCAGGCTGGGTCTGGCAAAGAGGGATTGATCTGCTCCTGGCGCGACCGACCCGACCTGATCGTTGTCGACCCGACCATTGCGGATCTATCAGGCGAGGAATTCGCCTCCAAATTACGGAACGATGTGCGTACTGCGCAGATTCCTCTCATTGCCTTAAGCAGTGACCCGAACATTACGCGCAGCAAGTCCTGCCTTGAGGCGGGATTCACCGAATACATTATCAAATCTGGTCAGGCAGTGCCCCTGCTCAACGACGCGTTGGCGCGTTTGCTCGGATTGAGCGAAGAGGTTATGAAAAAGGGCGGATTGTCGATGGTCTTTCTCAGCGCCAAAGGTGGGACAGGGACTTCATCGATGTGCGCCAATATCGCCATGAACATTGCCGAAAATCTACCTGAGGCGCGCATGGTCGTCGTGGATCTTGTCCTGCCTATCGGTTCGATTGCTCCCATCGTCGGTTATGATGGCGTGCAGAATATCGTCAGCATTGCAGACATGCCCGCCAATGAAACCACGCCGGATTTCTTCCGACGTCATCTACCGGAGATGAAGATCTGGCGCTTCCATCTTTTGGCAGGCTCCCCAGACCCGGAGCGTAGCAATCAGCTCAATGTCGGGCGGATATGGGACATTGTCACTGCGTTGAAGTCATCGTACGATTTTGTCTTGATCGACATTGGGCGTTCGCTTTCCAAGATCACCCTGCCGCTTATCCTGCATGCAGACCTTGTCACGCTGTTAGTCAGTACAGATATCAGCACCATC
>JAHDWC010000022.1 GCA_023382575.1 Anaerolineales bacterium | reverse complement strand
GTAACAATCAGGATGATCATGTTCCAAATTTGTGACAACGGCAATCTGTGGCTTGAGTCCGAGGAACATGCGATCATATTCATCCGCTTCGATGACGAACAAGTCGCTACTGCCTGAGTGGGCATTTGTCTTCAAGTTATTGAGCGTACCGCCGATGATGAAGGACGGATTACGATGCATGGCATGTAGTGTCCATGCGGTCATGGCGGTGGTGGTGGTTTTGCCGTGCGTCCCAGCGATGGCAATGCCCAATTTTTTTGACATCAACTGACCGAGGAAGTCTGCACGTTTGTAAACGGGAATCTTTGCCTGCATCGCTGCCACGACCTCGGGATTTTCATCCTTTATGGCAGAAGAACGCACGACCCAATCAGCGCCGTTCACATTGCGTGGATGATGTCCAATGAAGATCGTCACACCGATATTCTGCAAATCCGCGGCAAACGGGGAAAGGGTCTGGTCGGAGCCGGTCACTTCGTATCCGCTCTCTTTGAGCAGACGCGCGATGGCAGAAAGCCCCGAGCCGCCAATGCCGATGAAGTGAACATGTGTCATAGTCGTTAGTCTTTAGTCAGGTTATCAGATCAATTAGATATAGACGACAATAATGAAGATCAAAATGATGATGACGGCAAAGTAAATGCCGGGTTCGCCAAGGAAACGCGGTGGCATGTAGTTCATCATGCGAGCGATCGCGTCGATGATTGCGGGATCAGTTGCCGGGCTGACCACCTTTGGGAAGGGATAATTGGCAACATGGTTGTAGTACAGGATGGTCCCTGCAACCAAATATCCATTGATGCCTCCCAGCACTGCGCCAAAGAGCGAGTCCTGCAAACGTTCACGCGCTGCTTTGGATGCGAAACGCGAGATGTTCACCGTCTGATAGCCGAAATAAACCAATGCGATCAAAATGAGGACGCGGATCCAAAATACGGATGTGGAAGCCTTGTCCAGGTCACGTACCAGCGGAATGTATTTCTCCAGCAGGAGATTAACTGCCAGCGAAGTGACCACGCTGAAAATGACCATCAACTCCTTGGCCCAACCACGCATCGCGCCGATGACGCCGAAGAGAAAAACATACATCCAAAAGAGATAAACTACGCTCATCATAGTGTGGCTGCTCCTGCCAGCTTGACCAATTGACTGGCGATCTCGTCCGCTGCGCGAGGCTGGGAAAGGCTGTTCATAGCGGCGCGCATGGCGTTCCGTTTGTTTTCATTCATTAAGATATCTTTTATCACAGGCAGAAGATTATCATCCAATAATTCATCCTGCAAGACGATGGCGGCATTCCGTTCGGCGAGATAATCGGCATTGACCTTTTGATAGCGCCATGCATACGGATACGGAACCAGCACAGCGGGCAGTCCGAACAAGGGATACTCACCCAGCGAAGATGCGCCCGCCCGCGAAAGGACCAGGTCTGCGGCGGCGAGGGCGGCGCCCATCTCATGCAGATATGGCATGATCTGATAGCGATGCTTCAATTCCACTGGCAGTTGGCGGGCGTTGCTTTCAACAGTTTCCCAATCCAATGAGCCAGTGATGTGGATGACTTGTGCCACATCCAGCAGTTCTTTGAGATTCTTCAAGACCGCCATGTTGATGGAACGGGCGCCTTTGCTGCCGCCGGTCACCAACAAAGTAGGCATGGACGGATCAAAGCCAAAGCGATGAAGAACTTCTTCTCGTGAGAAAACTTTCAGGTCCGCGCGAAGCGGATAGCCGGTGAGGACGATGCGCTCAGGATGTGAGAAATATTTCTTCGAGTCTGGCGCGGTCACAGTGACGACATCCGCAAAATAAGCAAGGAACTTAAGCGCAAGACCGGGTTCAATATCTGGCACGTATAAAACGATCGGGGTATCGTGCCCGGCAACAGCCATCGGTGCGGCGACGTATCCGCCGGTGAAGAAGAGCACATCCGGTTTGAAATCTTTGAGGATGCGGCGCGATTCGGCAACACCACGTGCGAGCTTGACGAGGTTGCCCGGCAACGCGCGCAAACCCACGCCATGAACGCCCGCCGCAGGTACGGAACGATAGGGAATGCCCGCGCGTTTCACGAGGTCTTCCTCCATGCCGCCTTCACCGCCGACCCACAAGGTCTCGACGTTTGGATGCTTACTCTTGAGCGCTGCGTGAACGGCGAGCGCGGGATACACGCCTCCGCCCGTCCCACCAGCGCAAATTAACAACCGCACCGTACGACCTCCATTCTTCATCTGTGATCGTGCCATCGCCTTTTTGGCGAGAAATATTGAAAAGGATTCCCAATGCCGCGAGCGTTGTCACCAGATTGGAACCACCCGAGCTGACAAATGGAAGCGCATTGCCTGCGAACGGCAGCAAGCCGACCATCACCGCCATATTGATCAGCGCCTCCAGACCGATCCACAAGACCAAGCCCGTAGCAAGAAGCGTGCCCAGCATATCCGGCGCGCGGCGAGCAATTACCAATCCGCGCCAGACGAGAAAGCCATATAAACCGATCAACGCCACCGCGCCGATCCAGCCAAGTTCTTCCACCACAACGGCAAAGACACTATCCGTAGGCGGGACAGGCAAACCGGTCACTTTGGAAAGCGACTTGCCGATGCCCACACCGAACCATCCGCCATTGACAATCGCCTCGAACGAACGACGAACATGATACGAAGCCTGAAGCGGATCTTTGATCCCGGCGAAGAAGTCCGCAACGCGTTCCTGACCCGTAAGGCTGACCGAAACCACCAGCCACGCCGCCACAACTGCGATCAATAACAAGCCGCCAATCTGTTTTAAGTCGCCGCCTGCGAGGAAGAAGAGCAATCCGCCCAACATCAATACCGTGGCAGCAGCGCTCAAATCTGGTTGTTGATAGATCAAACCACCGACGACTCCGAGAATCACACCGAGTGGAATCAGTCCCAGCGAAATATCTTTGAGAAATTCACGCTTCGCATATAACCAGACCGCGAGATACAAGATCGAAACCAACTTCGCCAACTCGGAAGGCTGAACCGAACCCGATAAAATCGCGCGTTTGGCATTGAAGCGGATCTCACTCATCAACAAAACAATAACCAACGTCAGGATGGTGAAGGCCATTGCAGGTACGACCAATTTACGCCAGCGATGGTAATCAAAGAATGCCAGCGCCAACGCAACTGCCGAACCCAGCCCAAGCCACATCAACTGACGATTAAACATATACATCGCATCGCCGTTATAGGCGGCGCGCGAGAAATCCCAAGAAGCAGAATACAGCATCACCAAGCCAAAGACAATCAACGCCACCACGGCAACCAACAGAGGCATGTCGAATCCGCGCGAGAAACGCGGCGCGCGCTGAGGCAATGTTTCTTTTATGAAAGTTCCAACACCCATTTTCTAAACGCTTCTCCTCTCTCTGCAAAATCTTTAAACTCATCGAAGCTCGTGCCGCCCGGCGATAACAGGACCACATCACCTGCGGATGCAACTTCCGCTGCCAGTAAGACCGCCTCCTTGAGCGTCTGCGCGCGGCGAACGTCCACGCCGCTCTCCCCGGCGACAGCTTTTATCGCTTTCTGAATCATCTCTCCCGCCTCGCCAAAGACCACCACATGATCCACGCGTTCATGAATCAGTTTGGCAAGGTCACCCCAGGGAAGATTTTTATCACGTCCGCCAAGCATGAGCACGATAGGTTCATCAAACGCATGGATCACGGCAATCGTCCGCTCGGGAGCAGAGGCAATCGAATTGTTATACCAGCGCGCACCGTTCAACTCACGGACAAATTCAAGGC
This sequence comes from Anaerolineales bacterium, assembly GCA_023382575.1. GTDB lineage: Bacteria > Chloroflexota > Anaerolineae > Anaerolineales > Villigracilaceae > Villigracilis. Next base: position 28,511 of record JAHDWC010000022.1, on the reverse strand, counting down.
GATGCGGTACGCCACGAAATTCTTCCACCGCCTCGAGCATATCATCCAACTTGAATCCGGACACGTGTCCGATGGCAAAAGCAGCCAACACATTTGCAATGTTATAGTCGCCGCGTAGATTGACTTTTTCGCGCAATATCAATGGCACATAGGCAAATCCGTCGCGCAGACTCAATAATCCGTCATGATGAAGATATGCGCCATTCAAGCCTTCTTCCAACTCCTGTAAGCTGAACGTCAACAGCCTGCCTTTGACTCGATTCTTCAAACTCCATGCGCCTTTATCATCGCGTCCAAGGATAGCGGTATCACTTGCAGATTGGAAATCCAAAATGCGGGCCTTGGCATCCGTATAGGCTGCCATCGTGCCATGACGATCCAAATGATTGGGTGTGATGTTCAGGATCGCCGCAATATTTGGAGAGACTGTCATCTGGTCGAGTTGAAACGATGACAATTCCAAAATGGCAATATCCTCGGCGGTCATATTGTCCACGTAGTTGATGAGCGGGTCACCGATATTACCACCGACGAATGCGCGTTCACCCCTGGCGATCTTTGCCATGTTGCCCACCAACGTTGTGGTGGTGGTTTTACCCGCCGAACCAGTAATGCCAATGGTCTTGCATGGAACTACTTCCATGAAAATCTGCGAATCATTGGAAAGCGGAATATCGCGCTTGACGGCTTCTTCCACGATGGGCAACGTCAATGGAACACCGCCGGAAAGACATAGCACTTCAGTTTTATCCAGCAACTCAAGCGGATGTCCACCCACTGCCCAATCCACGTTTACATCGGCGAGTGAAGCTTTGGCCGAGGCAAGCTCTTCCTCGCGGCGCGAATCACTCAAAGTCACGTGTGAGCCGTGACGAGCCAGCCAGCGAGCAAGGGAAAGTCCCTGCCGCGCGGCGCCGAGGATGAGAACGTGTTTACCAGTCCAGTTATTCATCGTAGTTAAACTTGCGAAAGTCCTATACCGATCAACGCAGCCATCAAACCGATCAACCAGAAACGCTGCACGATCTGAGTTTCACTCCATCCAAGCAATTCAAAATGATAATGAATGGGGGTCATCTTAAAGAAACGCTTTCCGCCAGTCCAGCGGAAATACAGAATTTGAATGACGACGCTGAGCATTTCTGCCAGAGGGATAATACCAATCACCAGCAACATCGGCCACTGTCCGGTCATCAAAGCGATGACGGCCAGCACTGACCCAATTGCCATCGAGCCTGTATCGCCCATGAATAATTGGGCGGGATGAACATTGAACCAGAGAAAACCAAATAACGCGCCGACCAGAATGAAACAGAAACGCGCGAGATAGACTTGTTCCTGAATGAGGGCAATGCCACCGAAGGCGGCAATCGCCGTCGCAGCAATCAGACCCGCGAGTCCGTCCAAACCATCGGTAAAGTTGACAGCGTTCGATTCGGCTACGATGATGAAGGCGGCAATGGGAACATAGATCCAGCCGATCTCAAGTTCGAAGAAAAAGCCAGGCAGATACAAATCGGGCGCATCGATGACGTATTTCAAGGCATAGGCTGTCATCAGCGCCAGAACCACCTGCACGATGAACTTGGTGCGGGCGCGCATGCCATCGCCCTTGCGTTTACCGTGGATTCCTTCCCAATCGTCCAATGCGCCGAGAAGGGCAAATGCGACCATGACCGCCATTGGCAGAAGGATGGAACGCCCCACCCCACTGGTGGTGACGCCTATCAACGCAACCGCATTGAGCAGTCCGCTGAGAAGCAAGACTGGCAGGATGAACATCACACCGCCCATGGTGGGCGTGCCCATCTTTACGCCATGCGAACCCGGTTCTTCCACGCGGATGATCTTGCCGATCTTGTAATGACGCAAAATGCGCAAAAGCGGGCCACCCCAAATGGCGGTCATGATAAACGCCAAACCTGCAAGGCTAAGGGATAAGGCGATGTCTCTCACGAGCGAACCTCCAAAGCGGCTGTGATGCGATCCATTCGCAAGCCGTGAGACCCTTTGATCAAAACTGCATCGTTCGCGGTCAAATTTTTCGTCAGCCAATCCACAATGGGGGCAATGTCTTCAAATTCCATGATCTGAGCCGATTTCATGCCAGCGCGACGAGCGGCTTCGGCGATCATATGTCCACGCGGACCAAGGGTAAGCAACACTTTCGCCACTTGCGCCGCACGCAAACCGACCAGTTCATGTCCCTGCCGTTCGTAGGGACCAAGCTCGAGCATATCGCCTAAGACCGCTACTTTGCGTCCATCGAGTTCATCAAGCAGATTCAACGCCGCCAACATGGACTCAGGTGAAGCATTGTAGGTATCATCGAGAATCAACGCGCCGATATTGCTGCGGACTGCCACAAGGCGAAGTTGAGCATGTCCATGCGAGAGACCTTCGAGGATCTCCTGCCAGGTCAATCCATCATTCAAGCCGACAGAAGCGGCACGCAACGCGGTATGCACGGAGTGACGTCCGATCATGGGGATGCGGGTATGTAAACTCTCGCCTTTGTAGTGCAAGCGAAAACGGATACCTTCCAAGCCCAAGCCTTCGATCTGATCTGCCCATAGGTCGGCTTCGGGAGAAAGCCCGTAAAAAAAGATGCGAGCCTTGGTACGCTCTTCCATTTTGCGGACCCACGGATCATCAAAGTTGAGAATGGCAACGCCATCTGGCGAGAGGGATTGCGGCAATTCGCTCTTCCCGCGGAAGATGGCTTCCTGCGAGCCCGCGCGCTCCGCGTGGACCGTGCCCACATTCGAAACGACGCCAATTTGCGGTTGGGCAATGTCACACAAAAATTGAATCTCGCCGGGGACGTAAAATCCCATTTCGAGCACAGCGCGTTCATAACCGGAGCCAAGTCTCAGGACAGTGAGCGGCAAGCCAATTTCGTTGTTCAGGTTGCCGGGGCTTTTTAGCGTGCGATAGCGGGTGCTGAGCACTTCCGCAACCATCTCTTTGGTGGTGGATTTTCCAACACTGCCGGTAATCCCAATCACACGCAGGTTGGGGAGTTTACGACGCCAAAAACGAGCAATCTGTTGCAGGGCAGAGACAGTATTGTCTACGCGCAGACAGAGAGGAGAATCCGCTTCGAACGTGGGGAAAGTTGATACGCCACCTCGCAGGTCAAAGGTCGGGAAAGAGGCGTCCACATCCCGTTGGATTAAAGCAAAAGACGCCCCCCTCTTGAAGGCATCGCCAATGAAGTTATGTCCATCCACACTTTCTCCGGGAATCGCTACAAAGAGCGAACCGGGGATGACTTGGCGCGAGTCGATGGATGCTTCGGTGACGACAGCAGTCGTGTTCGCGGGGCGAACCGTGGTGAGGGCTTCCAGGACGTCTGCAAGGGTGAGCATGTTATTGAGCGGCGATTTGATGTCGAATGGTATCGGGCGGAATATCCAAAAGGATGACGGCTTTCTGTGCCATCTCGGAGAACACAGGCGCGGCAGTATCCGAGCCCCACGGCGATGTGCTGGGTTTTTCAAGCCAGACGTAAATCATAAATTGTGGATCATCCACAGGTCCCCAACCGATGAACGAAGCGTTGGTTTCACTGCTGTCGTACAAACCGTTGACGGGAATCTGTGCCGTACCAGTCTTGCCTGCCACACGATAACCAGGAACAAGCGCGAGCGACGATTCAGACTCAAGAGAAATGGCAAGCATTTCAGATAATGTGTCCGCAGTTTGTGTGGAGATGGGTGATCCGCCATACTGGGCAGGGACATTGTATTGGCGACCTTCGCGCACCATCGCGTAAAGCACGTGCGGAATGACCATGCGTCCGTCGTTGGCCACAGCAGATGTCGCCGCCATCATCTGAATGGGAGTAACCGCCACACCCTGACCGAAGGAGTTGGTGCCAAGGTCTACAGGATACCAATCTGAATCACCGGGGATCTTGAGGCGACCAGCCGCTTCTCCAGACATATCCACGCCGGTGAGGTGACCCAACCCAAACGCATCCATATACCCGTAGAAGGTGCTGGCTCCCATCTGCGAGGCGATGCTGACCATACAGACGTTAAGCGAGTGTTGCAGACATCCGATCATGTTTTGCACGCCCCACGGATTGCGGTCCCAGTTTTGAATGGTCACACCACCGATGAGGATCGAACCGGTATCCAAATACGTGGTGCTCGGGGCGACGGTGTTGCTATCCAACGCGGCTGCCATGGTGAGGATCTTCAACACTGAACCAGGCTCATAGGTCTTGGAAATGACTGGGTTGAAGTCGGTGGCGTTGTTGTACACCACATCGTAATTCCAGAACTTGTTCAAATCCATGCGGCGCGATGTCGCCAGCGCCAGCAACTCTCCGTTTTGCGGATCCATCACTATGATGACGCCTTCCGTCGCGCCATATTCGGTCAATGAGTCATCGAGAATATCTTCTGCGGCGGCTTGCAAGTCGCGGTTGATGGTCAGAATCAATGTCGTGCCATCGGCCACATCCGGGATTTCAAAAGCTTTGTTCGGGTCGGTGGGAACCAGCACTTGCACGGGGTTCCCCGCCAACAAGTCATTGTATTTTTCTTCGACGCCAAAATATCCGCGTCCCTCGCGGTTGACAAAGCCAAGGATGTTCGATCCCAACGCATTCTCGGGGTAGCTGCGTTGCGGATGCGCCTTGAATTGCAAGCCAGTCAACCCGCCAACGGAGCCAGTCGGCGCCTCATCATTCAATGCTTTCTTTAGCTCTTGAAGGTACAAAGCATTGTGCGCTTCGACAAAATCTGCGATGACGATGTAGGAGATACCCTCTGGCGGACTTTGAAGGACATTCATGATCTGGTTGTAGTCCATGCCAAGGGTGTTACTGACTGCAAAGGAAATTGCATGCGGGTCTGTGACAGTGTTCAAATCCACACCGATCTCATAGACCGTTTTTTGTCCTGCTAACAGACGTCCATTGCGATCGTAGATCTCGCCGCGGTTCGGATAGAACGTCTTCCATTCGTATGCATAATTCTCCGCCTGCTGACGGAAAATGGCCGCCTCCGGGCTGTTCTGGATGCGCGTCAACTGTACAATGATAGCCAGCGCAAACAGAGCCAAAGCCCCAGCCAAAAACTGACTGCGGCGGACATACTGCTGTCTCACTGGATACCTCGCGATGAGAAGTTCTCATCCAGCCAATCCAACAGCGACTGGTTGTATTCGGGGGGAATGGTCAACGCGCTCAATTGCGGAAGCGCCGAAGACGAGAGATTAATCGGCTGAGGCGCAACATATCCCGGCACGACCAGATATTCCACTTCATCCGGCTCCATCGGGCGGAAGCCCAACTCACGAGCGCGGTCTTTCATGGAAGCGGCCGAAGTCAAACCAGCAAGCTGGGTTTGCAAATCACTGCTCACCTGTTGGCTCGATGCAATCGCATCGGTCAACTCCTGAATGTCACGCCCGGCAATGGCTGTACGCGATGTCACGTTCAAATACAACGCAGCGACCATCGCAAACACAACCACCATTAGCAAAGCACTCCCCAACCACTGACGTTGGGCACGCCATGGAGCCACCCGATACGCATGAATCAGGTGATCTACTCTGGGAAGGTTGACATTCGGAATGTTCATAGTTTCTCAATGACTCTAAGCTTGGCACTGCGCGAACGAGGGTTATCACGTAGCTCTTCCTCGCCTGGCAGGATCGGCTTCTTATTAACTAACTTGACGACAGCCTTACGTTCCACTTCATAAATCTTTTCGTAAGGCGGATTAATGAGATCCTTGCTCTGCTCTCGAAAATATTCTTTGACGATGCGGTCTTCCAACGAGTGGAAGGAGATCACCGCGCATCGTCCACCAGACTTGAGGGCTGCCACAGCTTGAGGAAGTGTGATCTCCACTGCGGCCAACTCCTCGTTGACGACGATTCGCAGCGCCTGAAAGGTCTGCGTGGCGGGGTGGGTCTTGTCACCTCGGCGTGGACTCGCTTTCTCGATGACAGCGACCAACTCACCTGTCGTATGAAGCGGTCGGGCTTGGATGATAGCGCGTGCGATTCTGCGAGCATCCCGATCTTCGCCGTACTTGAAGATGATGTCGGCCAGTTCGCGCTCCTCGTAAGTGTTGATGATGTCTGCCGCACTCATCATCAGGTGCGGACCAAAGCGCATGTCCAGCGGACCATCCTGCATGAACGAGAAGCCGCGCTCAGGATTATCGAACTGCATGGACGAAGCGCCCAGGTCAAGCACGAGCCCATCGATGGATTCCCACTTCAATGAGGCAAGCTGCTCACTGAGAGTGATATGGGAGGCTTGCGCGAGATGAATGCGTCCCTCGTAAGGAGCCAAGGTCTCACGAGCAAGCGCCAGCGCCTGCGGGTCTACATCGAGACCCAACAGTTGCCCATCGGGCGCGCAAGCCTCCAGGATGCCGCGAGCGTGTCCGCCCGCGCCTAGGGTTCCATCCACATACCGTCCGCCGTTGCGGGGTTGCAGAGCGTGTATAATCTCTTGGTAAAGTACAGGTTTATGCGCGGTCATAACAACCGTTACGACGACGCGGAATTTGTCTTCGACAGGTCAAGTGTGGAGAAGCGCGCGTTGTTGGCTTCAACATCTTGCAATAAAGCCATCTGCTCGCCCCAGGTTGCAGGAGTCCACACTTCGAAATATTCGCCCTGCCCCGCCACTATCAGCTCGCCGCTGGCGATTTCCAGAAAAGCGCGCAGGTTCTGCGGAACGAGGATGCGCCCCACCTTATCCACTTCGATGGGATAAGCATTGGATAGGATCAAACGGCGTAGGAGACGGGCGGTCGGGTCGGCGAGGTTCATGGCTTCGATGCGCTCATAGACCTGTTTGAAATACGCCTCGGTCATCACCATGAGGCATTTGTCGAAACCCTGAGTGATGTAGGCGCCTCCTTCCAGCAACTCACGGAAGCGCGCCGGAATCATCAGGCGACCCTTATCATCGAGGTTGTGCTGGAATTGACCTAAGAACATTTGTGCTACTTATCCTTTAATAGCGTGAACGCCGGAACACCCGGCGTCCTTACCACTTCTTACCACTTTCTACCACTCATTATACCGTTTTACGGTCAAAAATCAAGTGGAGTGGTACTTTTTTCCCATTTCAAAGGCATTGCTGAATGACCAATTCCCCCACCTTTACCCTGCTCGAAGCCAAAAACTGGCAGGACTACGAACTTCTCGACTCTGGCGACGGACTTAAACTCGAACGCTTCGGCAAATACATCTTCGCGCGCCCCGAATCACAAGCCATGTGGAGCCGCGCCCTATCCCCTTCCGAGTGGCAAAATGCCCACGCTGTGTTCCAACCTACCGGCGAAGAAAGCGGCGGTCACTGGGAATTAAAGAAAAAGGTCGAAGAGAAATGGGTCATGAACTATCGTGACTTAAAATTCTGGGCGATGACCACACCTGGACGTCATCTTGGCGTGTTTCCCGAGGTCGCCGCCCACTGGGACTTTATGGCTGATTCCATCCAGAAAGCTGGGACCAAGCCGAATGCTTTGAATCTCTTTGGCTACACCGGTCTTGCCACTCTTGCCGCAGCAGCAGCAGGCGCATCGGTGACTCATGTGGATGCTTCCAAAAAATCTGTAGGCTGGGCGCGTGAAAATCAGGAGTTATCCAAGCTCAGTGACCGTCCCATCCGCTGGATCGTGGAAGATGCGTTGAAATATGTTCAGCGTGAAGCGAAGCGTGGCGTGAAATACGATGGCATCATCCTTGATCCACCCAAATTTGGGCGTGGACCCAAGGGTGAGGTCTGGGAAGTGTACAAATCTCTGCCAAATCTCTTGGAAGAATGCCGCAAATGTTTGAGTGATAATCCCCTTTTTGTGATCGTTACCGTCTATGCGGTACGCGCTTCGGCGATCCATGTCGCTCAAGCTGTGGATGAGATGATGAAAAAATATAAAGGCGCGCTCGATAGCGGCGAATTGGTGACACGCGAAACAAGCGCGAACCGCCTGCTTTCGCAAGCGGTCTATGCCAGATGGTCGCGATAAAAAAACTCCGAGGTGTATACCTCGGAGTTTTTCTTTAACCTTTGGCTTCGCCAGTATCGCCCCCGCTGCTCCCACCGCCACCTTTCGATGATGAAACCAGCTTCTTCAAAAAGTCATACCAGAACGAAGAACCTTGTGAAACAGCGGCGACCGTAAGGCTCAACCCCAGAATCTTCAAGACAATGAACCAGAACCAGTTGCCATCGGGGGTATCCATCTGCCACCAGCCAATGCGGACAATGTTCAAGTCGGTCAATTGTTGAATGAGGTCATCGATATTCGCATCCGCACCTTCCTGCTGAACAGCCATCTCAGCTTGTGCAACTGCCAACGCACGTACCCCGGCGTTTGTCCACAAGGTGCGTGCCAGTTCGATGCTGTCAGTGCCCAGTAGAATCGTCAACAAAATGGAAAGGATGATCACAAAACTACGAGCGTTCGATTTAAATGTCGCTGACGCCTGTTCGATGACACCCGTAAAATACGATGTTGTGCGCTTGCGCAATTCTTCGATATCGGTGACACCCTGATCGATCCATTTGATGATCGCCTGCTTGGCTTCCGCTTCCGGCAGGACACTGATCAGATTCTTCAATCCATCGGCATTGACCTCTTTGGTAGCGGTCAAACCGACGAAGTCAAAATACGAATCGACCAAGGTAGCAACCGGTATCTTCTCGACTTTCTTCGGCTCTGTAGCAGACGTGAACACGCTCAAAAGATTCTTGTAGCGGATCGGGCGCAGAGATTGGATCTGCGGAAGTTTGACGAAATCTCCGACCTGCTTATCCCCAACGATGCGCATCAGATGCCGCTCCAGCGACCTGCCGCGCGTCTCGAACGCTTCATAGATCCACTGTGTGATCAACGAGACGATGGAACCCAGGACATAATAGACAAAAATCAATCCAATGACGACCTCAAGCGCTTGTGAAAACGACATAGCTTTCTCCTTGTAATTCGTTAATGTGTATGTTTTTCCAATTCCGACAGCCAATCCAATGGTTGATTCCATCGGACGCGTGGGCTGACATCCGTCTGCTTCTTCATCAGTCGATCCCATTTCGGTCCGGGCGGACCCGATTCTTCGCTCAACATGCTCTTTACACCCCACAATCCCTTATATTGTACCCAACCCGGCTCGGAATTCAATAGCACACGTTGCCACTCACGATTGGGCAATTGCGTCGTCCGCCGTCCGGTCATAATGCGCTTCAAAAAATCTTCCGAATGTTCGATGGGTTCTTCAGAGTTCCTTCCCTGAAAGCCGATGCGTAAACCATCTCCGGTGGCGATCTCCATCGGGAGCCGTACTACATAACGATCCAATTCATCCTTCATCTCGTTGAAGGCATCTTCTTCCAATAAATGAATCGGGCGCTCGCGGATCTCATCCATGGCGATCTGACGCGCTTTCTGGTTCGGATTAAACAAAAGGAACAGGTAATGAGTCAAACCGTCGAACCAGAAGAGGAAGCGTTGAAGTCTGCCCGGTTTGTACATCCCCGGCGAGCGGATGACCTCCGGGCGACTGTAATTCGCATGCGATCCCAACGCGGCATAAATAACGGGATGTGTCGTTTCATTTCCATCCTTATCCTGCGCCTTAATGACCTTTTCCCAGCTCTCCATGTTCCCCGCGCCATGTTGAGACAATAACACCGCATACGGCTCATCATTCTTTAGATAAACCGCCACCATTTCCCAGTCGCCTTCATGATGATTAAATCCATTCGCGGCAAGGCGCCAGTCATTGAATGCATAAAAGAAATGATATTGCAGTACCGTCCATTGATTCCCAGCTTTATCTTCCTCCCGTAAGACCCGTCCATAATATACTGCCTGATGATGCGTTTTCAAAATCTCAGCGTATTGATAATACGCCTCACGCGCGATCTTTTCTGTAGCCTGCGAAAGCATGTCCATCACCAAGCCAGGACCTTCAGGCAAAATACGCTCGATGATCCATCGCATCACGTTCATCAGCCATATGAACAGAAGCAATATGTAGATCGGCAACAGGACAAGATATTCCACGGCAATGTTGACATATGGCATTGGGTTCATGAAAAGCCAGATCGGTGCAAACCCAAGCCCCAGAAAAATAAAAACAGCCAACAGCGCAGGGATGATGCGCAACCGAATCGGTGACGCCACCATGAAGATGGTCAATGCCGCCAGAATAGCGATGACCATCGCAACTTCCACGCCAACCAAACCAAATGTAAGCCACCCAACCCCCAGGGCGATTCCCGAAAGCACACCCCACCAAACCCACACATCAAAATCGAACAAGGGTTTGTTGACGAAACGCAAAAAATATTCGTGAGATTTCAAACGCCCAAGCATTTCGATCAAGCGCTCATTCAGGTGAGTAAACAACTCCGCCGCCCCGGCAGGTCCACTTGGAAATAAAAGACAACGTTCCAGATATGGCTCCACTGCCATCGGAAAAAAACGTTCACTTTTGGCAAAACGCATCACAGGTTCAAATCGTTCGAGCAATTTCAGGTCGTCCATGCAGCCTCTGTGGTATAAACGCGATTATGAACACCGCCTCACTCATCCAATCATTTGAAACCTATTTTAACGCCAAACCGAATTTAATCGTCCGCGCACCGGGGCGAGTAAATTTGATCGGCGAACACACCGACTACAACGATGGATTTGTCCTGCCCATGGCTATCGATCACAGCGTTTGGATGGCATTAAGTCCGCGTGATGATGAACAAGTGCGCATCTTTTCTCTGGACCTGAAAGTTGAAGCGGGTTTTCTGCTAACTTCCCTCACCCGTGAGTCGGACTGGATCGAATATCCCAAAGGGATTGCCTATCAATTGATGAAGAGTGGCTACTCACTGCGCGGATTCGACGCGGTCATGACCGGCGATGTCCCGCGTGGAGCCGGGCTGTCCTCATCCGCTGCCGTAGAGTTGGCCGTAGCACGTGCCTTCGCTGCCATTTCCAATATTGAATGGGATGCGGTTAACATGGCAAAGATCGCCCAAAAAGCGGAGAACGATTGGGTGGGCGTCAATTGCGGCATCATGGATCAAATGGCAAGCGCGGCTTGCAAAGAAGGTCATGCTTTGTTCCTGGATTGCCGCTCGCTCGAAATTCAACATGCTCCCCTGCCAAAAGGGATTTCCATCGTCATTCTCGATACATCCACCCGGCGCGGACTGGTCGATTCCGCGTACAACGAGCGGCGAAGTCAATGTGAGGAAGCGGCGCGCTGGTTTGGGGTGAGGGCGCTGCGGGATGTCAATGTGGAAGACCTTGGAAAATGGAATCCGCAAAGTGATTTAAATGAAGTGGCGTTCCAACGTGCGCGTCATATCGTGACGGAAAATGCACGGGTACTGGAAGCGATTCAAGCGATGAGAAATGGGAATATCAAACGGCTGGGAGAACTGTTCAACGCCAGTCATGATAGTCTGCGCGATGATTTCGAAGTGACCAATGATGCGCTCAATATCATGGTCGCATGCGCGCGAGAGCAATCCAGTTGTTATGGCGCTCGCATGACCGGAGCAGGTTTTGGCGGTTGTGCAGTGGCACTGGTCAATGAGGAAGAGGCTGAAGCGTTTACTCAAGCTGTCTCGATGGCTTACAAGCAAAGTTCTGGGTTGGAGGCGAGTGTGTATGTTTGCAAAGCCAGTGAGGGAGCAAGCATCGTTCAGGGATAAAAAAACGGGACACATTTCTGTGTCCCGTTTTCGTTAGGTGTAAGCCATCTGTTCGACCGGCACGCGTTCGCGTTTGCGCTGTTGGCGTTTGATGATACGTTCGGCAGCGATGCGCGTCTGGCGAAATTGCGCGTTGCGGATGATCAACTTCATGAACTTGGAATGATTGGTAGTCGGGTCGTTGAGCAGTGAGAAATCGGCGGAGCCAGGTTCGTGTGGGGGATAGAAGATACCGCAGTTGGGGTTGATCTCGAGCATGTGAATGGTGCCATCGGCATCCATGCGATAATCACAGCGGGCATAGCCGTTTCCGCCCAATTCCTTGAAGACACGAATAGTTTGTTCACGCAGCACTTTGTTGATGCGCGGGTCAGACACTACGGCAACCGACATTCTCTCGTAGTCAACCCATTTCATGTCGTAATGCTTGAAAGATTCACCATCAGGGAAGATGAATTCCACCGGGGTATAGGTGAAAGGCTTATCGGGATTTTCGGTATTCTCCGCGATGAGACAGGTGAACTCGCGTCCTTCGATGAACTCTTCGACCAGTGCACGTCCGAACTCATTGATCTCTAGCTGTAATTGTTCGCGGAGTTGTTCGATGTTCTCAACGCGTGAATTACGACGGATACCGACGCTGGCGTATCCATGCGGCGGCTTGACCAGCATGGGAAACTTGAGGCGTTTGGCGACCTTCTCCGCATCTTCGGCACGATTGACGAAGATCCAACTGGGGGTGGGAACGTTGACCCGTTTGGCAGCGTTCTTCATTTCATCGCGAGTGGGGTCGAAGAATTTTGAATCCGCGCCAGTGAAGGCGGCATTATATTTTTCAAGTGCTTTAACCAAGGCGATACCAGACAGCGCATCATCGGGAGTGCCGTCACATAAATTGACGAAGGCATCCACACCTTCATCCATTAGAGCCTTGATCTGCTTTTCAACATTGGTGGGCTCCACATGATGCTGCTTCCAGCGATATCCCTTCATGTACGGTGATGGATCGTACGGAATATCGTTCTCATCCGGAGTGCTTGTTAGTACGCAGATATACATGATGTTTCCTTTTTGTTCCTCAATTGCATTCTCTTTATCATCCAACGTTATTGAATCATGTTTATTGGTTTTATGATTGATGCAATAAACAATTAAACATTCAATAATCTATTGTTATTTTATACAACAATTGATTTATGTAAAGGTTTTTGAAGATATGTTTATCTTAAAATATCATAAGTCTTATATACATCTTTGCAATAACAACATAAAAAAATTTTTAAGGTTATTAAGGTTTTTAACGTTTTTAAGAAAAGAGGAATGGACTATTAATGTCCATTCCTCTTTTGCTGCTTATGGCATCAACAATGATTATTGATGAAACTGCGGTAAATGTTCGCGATAGGTCTTGAGATAATCATCCAAAATGGTTCTAGCTGTTTTCATATCCGTAATAACCGGGTCAAGCAATAGACATTGCAGTGCCTTTTCGTAACTACCTTCCACCGCCGCATCTACGCATAACTGCGCGACCATCAATTCGCGGCGGCATAACTCGGCAACAGGTTCGGGCAAGGCGCCCATGTGTACGGGATGTATCCCTGCCCCATCGACATGGACAGGAGTCTCAACGGTGGCGCCAAACGGCAGGTTGGAGATTTGTCCTTGATTGGGAAGATTCGCGGCAAGATGATAGTGATTCCCTGCGAAAGTAACATTTTCGATCATTTCCAATGCGCCTTCAGAGTCGGATTCGAGCAAACCTTCTACGGTCATCGCGCCGTTTGCCATTTCATTTAATCGGTCAAGGCTGAAGTCTCGGAGTCCTGCCATTAGTTCCCAGTCATAGAGGCGGATGTTGAACTTCTCCCACGGTTTGGTGATGGGATCACTCATCCACGGGAGATATTCGCAGAGATGGGTGTCTCCGGGAACGGGGAACAACTCAAAGTCTTGAAAGATGCGACGCGTCAACGGTTCGAACGTCTCATCCAATTCGAAGAAGCGTTTTCGCAGAAGCGGATACAGATCATCCCCGCTTCGTCTATCGCGGACAGAGAGTATCCAAGTGAAGTGATTCGTGCCTGCCGCGTGGATGTCGATGAGCGGAACAGTTTGATGGATGACTTGTTGTTGTAATGGATGCTGCATCACATCGGCATGCATGCCTTCCAACCCATCAGGGATTTGGATGCCGAGGTCTTTTGCGAGCGCAACACCAACCATGCCATAGCCTGCATAGATTTGATGACACAAACCAACTGCTTTTATTTTGCTGTGACGATTGACCAGATCGCAGATGCGTACCATCGGGTTGGTGAAATTGATGAACCACGCATCCGGACAGGCTTGCTCCATATCGCGGACGATCTCCAACACCGGCTTGACGTTGCGCGCGGCATGTGCGAAGCCGCCCGGTCCGCCGTTTTCGGCATAGGGTTGACGCACGCCATACTTGAGCGGAATTTCAAAATCAGATTTCCACAACTCTTCCCGTGGACCCACTTCGATCGCGGAAACAACAAAGTTCGTCCCATCGAGCGCGTCTTTATGATGTGTGTGAGCGGTGATGGTTAACCCCGAATCCCATTCTGTGTTCAGTCGCTTTGCAAGACGATGGACGATATCAAGGCTTTGCGGATTGCGATCCACAAGGCGCAGGGTGGAGCCTTTGAGTTTTTTGGAACGCATCAACGCGGACAAAGTATTTTCGCCAAATGAGGCGCTGCCAGCGCCAATGACGGTGATGATGGTCATGAAGTTTCTCCTTAAAAAATAATCACGCCAAAACGTATGGCGTGATTATTGTACATCCAATAAGCAAAAGGGTTACTGGGTTTGAATTTCAACTTCGGCGCTCATGCCCCAAAGCAGGCCTTCAGGTTGTTCATCCAATTCGATGGTGACCGGGAAGACCACATCGCCACCGACCGTTTCAGCGATAGGCGAGATGCGAATCACCTTGCCGGTGATGGTCTTATCCAACGCTTCAATGTACACATTCGCACTCTGCCCAATCTTCACGCGGGCAATGTCACGCTCGCTCAAGTCGGTGGTGGTGATTTGCAGATTCTTCAAATCTGCGAGGACCAGCACAGGCTGATTGACCTGCACCAATTCGCCGGGAATCACACCCAAGTCCACCACAGTCCCTGCAAAGGGAGCGACCACTGTCCCTTGTTTGAGGGTCGCCAGTGCGGAATCCCACACGGCTTTGGATTGATCCGCCTGGGATAGAGCCTTCTCGTACACCTCACGTGGAATGGCGTACCAACGTCGGAAGCCAGTATCGGGATTGATATAAAGGACCTTCTCCGCTTTTTGCAATTGCGCAGCAAGCGCGCGCGCGTTGTAATCATTTTCAGCGGCAACGACGGCATAATCCAGTTCAGGCGTATCCAGCACCATCAAGGTTTGACCGGCTTCCACTACATCTCCTTCGCGGATGGGAATCTCCTTCACCAATGCCGAGATGGTGAAACCCAACTCGACGATCTGTGCTGGTTCGACATCCGCTGAAGCGATAACCGCATCGGGCGAAGCCAAAGCAGCTTCTTCCACTGGAGCCGTTGTCGGCGCAGAAGCGACAGGCGCCGGGCTGGCGCACGCCGTCAGTAGGAGCAGTCCGAACAGCGACAAAAGAAATTGTCTCATGCCAGCCTCACTCGCCCACGCTGATCTCGACATCCGCGCTCATGCCCCAGAGTAAACCTGCCGGTTGTTCATCTAATTCAATCGTCACAGCATAGACCACATCACCGCCAAGCTGCGAAGCAATGCGAGCCACATCCACGACCTGGCCGGTGAACTCTTCACCCAAGGCTTCGATGAACACCGTAGCCGATTGTCCCACGCGCACACGGGTCACGTCTCGTTCGCTCAAATCGGTGGTTTCGATGCGGTAACGCGATAAGTCGCCGAGGGTCACTACGATCTGTCCCGGCGAGACGGTCTCAGCGGGGGCAATCTCCACAGCAACAACCGTACCCGCTATCGGCGCGGTCAGATGCGTTTGAGCGGCCAGCACAGCATTCGCGGAATCGACCAAGGCCTGCGCGCGCGCCACGTCATTCTCTGCCACTTCCAAATGTTGTTCGGTGGTGCCAACACGCTTCAAATACTTGACCTGAATTTCAGCCGCCGCGAGATTCGCTTCTGCCTCTCTGACCCTCGCCTCCAAAACTGACGTGTCCAACTCAACCAACACATCACCCGCTTCGACCTGATCCCCCACCTGCACGTTGACCGCAGTCACGCGCCCAATGCTGGTGAAAGACAAGTTCGCATCTTGCAACGGGACAACGATTGCTGAGGCGGAGACTGCATCGCCGCTGGAAGCGTTCTGCGCCGGAGCGCTGGAGTTTCCCTCGTCGAGCATCACAGTGGGAATTGCCTCGGTTGTACCTGCCCCGCCACAAGCGGATAATGCCAACGCTGCCAAACTAACCAGTACCCAAATAACTTTTTTCATTCTATCTGTTCTCCAAATCCTGTCTGTTATACATATACATTATAACAGGTTGTACAGGTTTTGCAAAGGTTTTATCAAGGATTGATTTATCCTTTGGAATCCTTCACGATCAGACCATCCTGCAAGGTGACTACGCGAGTGGCATACTTGATAACGCGCGGATCATGTGTGGCAAAGACGAAGGTTGTGCCAGTCTTTTCGTTGAGGCGCTTCATGATTTCCATCACCTGCTCTCCATTGGTAGTATCGAGATTGGCAGTGGGTTCGTCGGCAAGAATCATGGTCGGGTTGGTGGCTAATGCCCGGGCAACAGCGACGCGTTGTTGTTGTCCGCCGCTCAACTGATCGGGACGATGATGCGCGCGGTCGGTTAAATCCACCCCTTCGAGCAATTCCATCACGCGCTGCTTGCGTTCTACTGGACTCTTTCCGTTCAGCAGAAGCGGCATTTCCACATTCTCATATGCGGTAAGAGTTGGGATGAGCGCGAAAAATTGAAAGACAAATCCGATTGTGCCTTTGCGTAAGTCTGCGCGTTGATTGCGATTCAGGTTCGTCGTTTCTTTTCCATTGATGGCTACGCTGCCAGATGTAGGCTGGTCAAGACAGCCGATGAGTTGCAAGAGAGTCGTTTTGCCAGAGCCGGAGGGACCCACCAGTGAGGTAAATTCGCCGCTGTTGATGGTGAGACTGACGCCGTTCAAGGCGCGGGTTTCCACTTCACCGATCTTGTACACACGAGTGACGTTCGTTAATTTTGCGACTTCCATGATATTTCTCCTTAGTTCGCGCCATGCAAGGCTTCGACCGGTTCCATGCGGGAGGCCAATCGCGCCGGATAAATTGAGGCAAGGACTGTGATAATGAAGGCTGTGATCATTAGGTTGAGAGCAGCGGAAAGCGTCAGGTAGGGATAGATGCGATCTTCCAACAGCATTCCCTGGCTAATTCCCAGGTCACCAAAGTAGACACCAACACTTCCAAAGTAAGCAGACAACGCCCAGCCGAGCAACGAGCCAAAGGCGATTCCGCCCAAAGCCAACAAACTCGCTTCCACCAGGAAGAGCGTGATGATCTGCCGTCCCTTCATACCGATGGCGGTCAGGATGCCAATTTCGCGCGTGCGTTCAAATACCGACATCAGCAAGGTGTTGACGATCACAGTCGCCGTCACGCCTAATACGATCAAATTCAGGATAAAGATATAAGCATTCGAAAAGTCATTGATGAGCACGAGCAGTTCATTCAACTCGCTCCATGTCTTGACCTGATAGCCGCTGCCCTGAATCGCCGCGGCGACTTCATCTGCCATTTCACGATCCTTCAACAAAATGAAGATCATGCTGGCACGATTCTCCGCGCCGGAAAACGATTGCGCCTTGGCGAGCGGTAGGAAGACGATGCCTTTGTCGTAGGCGGTCGTGCCGGTGGTAAAGATTCCGCGCACGGTGAATTGCTGCTCATCCACATCGCCATCAGAGGTATTGACCAACAATGTCAGTTGATCGCCCACATTCAGCGCCAAGCTTTCTGCCAGCGGATAGCCGATCAGGATTCCTTCACGATCATCGGCGGCGAGGAAACTTCCCGCCACGAGTCCATTGCGATACGGGTCATTCGCCTCAGACTCCGGGACAATGCCCATGATCTGCACTCCGGCCGATTCATCGCGGATGGAGACGATGCCGCTTGCAATCAAACGTGGAGTGGCAGTCTGCACCTGATCCAACGCTTCGATCTGCGCCGCAGCCTGATCCGGATTTTCGATCAGATATTCCCAAGCGACGCTGAGCTTATCGGGGTCATAATCCGCATCGCGGATCTGGATATGTCCGCTATCGAGGCGCAGGGTGGTTTCCATCGAGCTGCGCATCTCGCCTTCAAAGAAAGCTACGATGAACATCAGTAACGCAGTTCCAATCGCAAGCGCCAGCGCCGAAAGGAAGGAGCGGCGACGATGCCTGCCTAGATTGCGATATGCCATTTTGAAATAATTGGTCATTGGATGCTCCTAGACATAATGCAGCGCTTCCGCCGGTTCGCGGCGAGACGCTTCCAACGCCGGATACAGCGCCGCTAATGCGGCAATGATCGCCACCGTCAACGCGTGTTGAAAGACCTTCATCGGCACAAGTTGGGAATAGATGCGTCCGCTGATGAGGGCGGTGTACTCGGTCATGTCTGCGAAGGCGCTGTAGTCGATGCCGTAATATCCAAGCGCCATGTTGACAACCGTTCCGAGAATTGCTCCCAGAACCGCACCCATTATCCCAATGAGAATCCCTTCCAGTAAAAAGAGAAGCGTGATCTGTCGCGGCTTCAATCCCAATGCGCCAATGATGCCGATCTCGCGAGTCCGTTCGAAGACTGCCATCATCAAAAGATTTAGAATGCCGATGGCGGCAATCCCAAGCATGACAACACCGAAGACGCTCATCACGGATGTTTTCATTTCCATGGTTTGTTTGAGATCGGGAATGCTGGTCTCCCAACTTTCGACCTCGTAGCCGGGCACTGCCCGATTGATGGCATTCATCACGCCGGGTTCCTGACCGATCTGCTCGAGTGCGATGACGATCTCAGTTACTTGACCATCCAAACCAAAGAGATTTTGTGCCTCAGCAAGTGAGACATAGATGGTGTTCTTCTCAACCGAAGGGACGCCTACGTCGTAAATGCCGACGATGGTCATGGTGCGTTGACGGGTCTGCTCATGTTTCGAGTTGCCCACCATTGTGACGCGGTCACCCACTTCCAGCTCCATTGCCGTGGCGAGCCCCTGACCGATGACGATCATGTCGCCATCATCCGCGTTCAAATAGCGACCCGTTGAAATATTCTGCGCCACCGGGCTGACAAGGGACTCCTTGTCGGTTTCCACGCCTACAATCGAGACTGAGAATGCGCCTTCGCGATTGGTCACCAAGCCACCCGTCACGATGCGCTTCGCCGCGACAACCACATTCGGCTGCGCTTCAGCGGCTTGCACAATGGCATCGGGATTCTCCAAAGGCAGCAGGGGTTTTCGTCCTGCCTTCTCGCCATACCCATCTGCGTGGACCTGGATGTTGCCGCCCAATAATTGAATGGCGTTGCCATAAATGGCTTGCTCAAACCCGGCGATGAGTCCATCGTATAACACCAGCAGCGCCATGGTGACGCCCATGCCAATGGCAATGATGAGAGTCCGACGGCGCTGCCGCCAGACATTACGCCATGCGAGTCGCAAGAACAGGGTCATTGTGATTTCCTTTCTCTATAAACACTTCACCGAATATCGATAAATGTTTTACAAACCAGCCAGCTTCGCAGACACATCCCACAAACGTTGCTGGGTTTCGCGGTTGTAGGCATTCTTATTGGCTTTGACGGGCGTATTGGGCGCATCCCAATAACCGCCTGAGACGTTTTCCAAGGCTGGGTCTGCGGCGAGCCAGACATATGTCTCCGCCATTTTTTCAGGCGTAAGCGCAAACTTGCGTTTGGCGTGATAGATCTTCAACAGCCACGCGGGCAGATGATCGAGCCGCGTATCCGGGACGGCAACATTGCCAACACGCACACAGTTGACCGTCACGCCTGTGCCTTTCAATCGTTCCGCCAGATCGAAGGTGTACATCACCTGCGCCTGTTTGGCGTGATAGTAGGCATGCTGCATCGAGAATTTTTTCTCCCCTTTGAAGTTATCGAACTCAATATCCAAAAACGGATATGTGACCAAGCCCTTGCTCGCCACAGTGATGATGCGGCTCGGTGCACTTTTCTTCAATGTCTCCAACAGCAGCTGCGTCATCAAGAAAATGTTGACATGATTCGTGGCAAAGACATTTTCCAAACCATCTTCGGTCATCACTGGTTTTTTCTGACGATGATCGAAATTGGCAGCATTGTGAATCAGCACATCCAAACGCGTGTGGCTGGATAAAAACTCTTTCACCGCATTGCGAACGGACTTCTGCGAAGCCATGTCCACAAGGATCAATTCCACACTTCCGCCTCTCACCGCCGAAAGAACGTCTTGTAAAGCCTGCTCGCCGCGTTCCTTGCTGCGACAGAACATTACAACGTTCGCGCCCATCCCTGCCAGTTGTATCGAGGCGGCTTTACCGATGCCAGAATTGGCGCCAGTGATAATTATTGTTTTATTTTTAAGCTCGTAGTTCATTTGTTATCCATTAAATTCCTGCCACGAACTGGGACTCCGTTTTACGCAGCCCATATTCCATGACATACAACATCTTGTCTATTTTTTCCTGTGTCTTCGCCGAACGCACCCACTTCATAATATCTTTCTGCTTCATGCCTTCGTTCAGAATATAGGTGCTGATGGCATTGCTCCACGTTTCCATGATCATCACAGCCAGGTCCACATCCACACTTGGGTCCACTTCGCCGCGCTCGATGGCTTGCTTGATCATCATCTCGAACGCCTTGTTCGCCTTGATGCGATTCTCTGCAAACATCTGCCCGTAATACAAACCCTCCCCCAGCAGAACGCGACTGATGGCATACACCAAGCGCGGATACGACGAGTTGAATTCCATGCCGGTCTTGATCATCCAACGGAAATACTGAAAGGTATCCATATTCCTACTCGGCGGATGGGTATCCTTGAAAAATACAATCTTCTCGTGTTCCAACACCGTGAGTATATATTTGAACACATCCAGCTTGTCTTCAAAATATTGATAGAAACTTCCCTTCGAAATGCCGCTGTTTGCCACAATACGGTTCGTCGAAGCGTTCTCCAAGCCATATTGCGCGAACTCATCGATAGCCGCATTGAGGATTGTGTCGTGTTTTTCTTTGGGGAGATTCAAAAAGGTTTGTTTGGGCATAAAAGTGTGACCTCCGAGTCACATGACCAGTAAGTCATATGACCGACTGGTCACATTATAGGACAATTCGCCCACCTGTCAAGATGTAGAACATCCCTCTCGCCTCTTTCTTGACCATTTCTTGATGCGGATCCCCAAAGCGGATTCGCCCCTTGAGTTAAACAAGCTCCGCAAGATATTGCTTCTCGCGGAGCTTTATTCATATCTTGTTATTCGCTGTCTGTCACCAAGCGCCTGCTTCCGGCTTTTTCCAAGACCATCTTTACCAGTAATCCCGTCCGCCAGAAAGCGACAGCCGCCATACCATGGGCGAGGACTGCAAACAACGGCGGCGTCTCCAACGTGTAATACGTCCAACACTGACGGGTCGTCCCCCACAATTCGAGAAAGTAACCCAAGCCCGCCCCGGCAATGAAGGTCAGCAATGCGAGACGATAGTCCGTTGGCGTGAGGATGAGCAGCACACACAACAGGATGGCGAGAATGGTATAGGACTTGTCGAAGGTTGGAGAAACAAAGACCAGCATCAGGGTTAGAAAAGAGGCGAAGGTCACCCAATAAAGAGAGGAGAAGATGAAGCGATGGGTCGGCTCGCCTGTGCGCGTTTCGATCCGTCCGATTCCCCAATTTAGAAAACGTGTGATCCGGTCAATGGACAGGCTGGCAATGGGCCAGGCAGGGATGATCCACAAAGGCGGACGCTCGGCAGTGTAATAGTGCCACAGGTTGGTCTGCGTGCCCCAGGATTCAATCGCCAACCCGCCAAAGATGCCCACAAAGACGATCAAAACATCGGTTTTGAGATTGGCGCGTGCCACAATAGTAATGGACATAAAGAAGAAGACCCCCAACAACAACCAGTCAATGTAACGCCACCAGGCGCCATTCCAATCGACGTAGGCGAGGTATTCCTCGGCAAGCGGCCACCAAATGTAGACAATAAGAAAAATGGTGACGAAGAATCCGCCGAGAAGGATGGAGGAGTCACGTGTCCAGAAGGGTTTGTTTTGGTTATCCATGTTGCGGGATTATAACGCCCAAAGACATCATCCCATTATCATGCTGTCTTTTTGTTTTCTTCTGGTTAACGTTTCAATTCGTTCCATTTTGTTCCTTGCATTTTTGTAATGAGTCACCTACAATAAAAGAGTCGTTCAGCAAAAGACCAATTCATTAAGGAGAATGCAATGGCTCGATCTCTGAACAAACTTTTCACAACCTTTCTCATTTTTGCAATGGCTCTCGCCATCATGCCCCTACAGCCTGTCAGTGCTGCACCGCCGACAGAGCTGTTTTTTTCTGAGTATATCGAGGGGAGCAGTAATAACAAAGCACTCGAAATCTATAATGGAACGGAAAATGATATCGACCTCGCCGCTGGGGGATACAGCGTGCAAATGTTTTCTAACGGAAGTTCATCAGTAGGCACCACGTTCGCTCTAACCGGTACAGTCACTGCCGGAGATGTCTACGTAGTAGCCCATGCCTCTGCAGTAGCAGAAATCCTTGCCCAAGCTGACCAAACAAGTACTGCCAGTTGGTTCAACGGCAACGACGCTGTTGCTCTTGTTAAAGGCACAGACTTCATCGATGTTATCGGACAAATCGGTACGGACCCTGGCTCCCAATGGGGAACAGACCCTACCAGCACAGCCGACAACACCTTGAATCGCAAAGCGGAAGTCTGCGCTGGCGACCCAGATGGCTCAAATGCCTTCGACCCCTCCATCGAGTGGGATGGTTCTGCCGTGAACACGTTCACTGGGCTGGGAGTTCATGTCACCAGTTGTGAACCGCTCGGACCCATCGAACCGGTCATCAATGAATTTTCTGCCAGCACAACTGGCACCGATGTTGAGTTCGTTGAATTTTTTGGCACGCCCGATACCGATTACTCGGCCTATACCCTGCTTGAGATCGAAGGGGATATTAGTGGCACTGTGATTGGTACCGTTGACGAAGTCATCAGTCTTGGCACCACCGACGCCAACGGCTTGCAACTCATCAACTTGGCGGCAAACGCGTTGGAAAATGGAAGCCTTTCCCTGCTGTTGGTCAAAAACTTCACTGGCGCACTCGGCAATGACCTGGATACCGACGATGATGGCAACTTTGACGTAACACCGTGGGACGCCCTCGTCGATTCGATAGCGGTCAATGATGGCGGCACAGGGGATATCACCTACGGCACAACCACCCTGGGCGTTGCCTACGATGGTGCCGCCTTTGCACCCGGCGGCGCATCGCGCATCCCGGATGGAACGGATACAGACTCAACTGTCGATTGGGTCCGCAACGACTTTGACCTTGCGGGCATTCCCGGTTTCACCGGAACACCCGTGGCGGGCGAAGCGCTCAACACCCCCGGCGCGTTTAATGAAGCCATCACAGCCAGCAGCAACACGGTCACGATTGAAGCGACCGATGGTGACGCCGCCGAAGCTGGCAGCGCTACTGGAACCTTCCGCATCACACGCACCGGAGAGACTTCCTCCGCCCTGACCGTGAACTACACGTTGAGCGGGAACGCTAGCGCCGCAGATTACACTCCCTTATTGGGCGGCACGGTAGAGATCCCCGCTGGTGAAGCATTTGTTGACATCCTCATCACCCCCGTGGATGACACCGATATCGAAGGACCTGAAACGCTGACGCTGACACTCGCCAGCGGAGCGGGATATGTGCTGGGTGCCAATACAGCCGCGTCGATCACGATCACCGATGACGATGTTGCTGTAACCATCACGCCGATCCATGCCATTCAAGGCAGCGGCGATACGTCCGCGCCCGGAACCTTCACGGTGGAAGCCATTGTCGTGGGTGATTACCAGACTCAAAGCAGCGGTCAGTTGCGCGGATTCTTCATCCAAGAAGAAGATGTGGATGTTGATGCTGACCCAGCGACCTCCGAAGGCATCTTCGTCTTCTGCAGCAATTGTCCAACCGCAGTCAGCGTCGGTGACAAGGTGCGCGTGACAGGTGCTTCGAGCGAATTCTTTGGAATGAGCCAACTGACAGCGGCCACAGCCGGCAACGTTGTCGTACTCAGTTCAGGCAACCCGCTCCCCACTCCTGCCAGCATCACATTGCCTGTTCCCGGCGTCCCAAGCGGTGACCTGGCGGCCGCCACGGCTTTCATCAATGCATACTATGAAAAATCCGAAGGCATGTTGGTAACTTTCCCGGCGGAGCTTTCGGTCAGCGAGTATTTTGAGCTGGCGCGGTATGGTCAGGTGGTCCTCACCCAAGGCGGACGTCCGCATACCTTCACCGCAGTCAACACGCCTGATGCGATGGGGTTCATCAATAATGAGATCCATCTTGCAAGCCGCACCGTCATCCTCGATGATGCGGATAATCGTCAGAACCGCCCCGTGGATACACCGAACACAAATTATTACCATCCCGTTCCGGGACTCAGCACGGGCAACTTCTTCCGCGGCGGAGATACCATCACCAACCTGACCGGCGTCCTGCACTGGTCGTTCGCCGGACAGAGTGGCACGGATGCCTGGCGCATCCGCCCGGTGACTGAAGCGTACAGCTACGCCTTCACGCCGGTCAACCTGCGTTCGAGTGTCCCCGATGTGCAAGGACTGAAAGTCGCCAGTTTCAACGTCCTCAATTACTTCCTAACCATCGATACCACCTCCTCCAATGATGTTGGAATTTGTGGGCCATCTGGCACGATGGATTGCCGCGGCGCCGACAGCGCACAAGAATTGGAACGTCAGCGCACCAAACTGCTGGCGGCTCTATCTGAACTCGATGCGGATGTGGTCGGTTTGATGGAAATGGAAAACTCACCCGGTGTCGAGCCGCTGGCTGATATCGTCGCTGGCTTGCCCGGTTATGATTACATTGACACCGGCGTGATCGGCAGCGATGCCATCCGCGTGGGAATCATCTACAAGACTTCCACCGTCCAACCGGTTGGGAATTACGCCGTGCTGGATACGCAAGCATTCGTCAATCCACGCAATGCGGATGCAGACCGGAACCGCCCAGCTCTGGCACAGACATTTGAAGAAATCGCCTCTGGTGGACGTTTCACCGTGGTCGTCAACCATTTGAAAAGCAAAGGCTCAGGCTGTGGTGCTGGCGATGACGATACCACCACCGGTCAGGGCAACTGCACACTTACCCGCACGCTGGCGGCACAGGAACTTGCCAACTGGCTGTCAACTGACCCGACCAACAGCGGCGACCCTGACGTGCTCATCATCGGTGACTTGAACTCCTATGCCAAGGAAGCCCCAATCGTCGCGTTACAGGATGCAGGCTACACTGACCTTGTCGCAGCCTTTGGCGGACCAAGCGCATACGGCTACGTCTTTGACGGTCAGTTGGGCTATCTTGACCACGCGCTCGCCAATGCCAGTCTCAATCCGCAAGTGACGGGTGTGGCTGAGTGGCACATCAACGCCGACGAAATTCCGCTCTTCGATTACAACGACGATGAGAGGAACGATGGCGAAGCGGCATTCGAAGAAGAGTCAGATACGCTTCCGCTGTACGAGCCAAACGCCTATCGCACCTCTGACCACGACCCGGTCATCGTGGGCTTGAACCTCGTCATCTCACCCAGACCAGCGAAACAATCTGTACTCGATGATCTGATCGCCCTGCGCTCGACCGTCACGAACCGACGGGATGCCGAAAAACTTAACGATGCCATCAAGCATCTGACTCGCGCCCTGTATCCATTCCTGTGGGAGGACGATAATCACCTCAACCCGAGGCACGGACACAAAGTCTTTGAAGAGGAAAAGAACGCCGTCAATACGCTGACATGGATCCTGAGGGATCGTCGCACCTCGCTTCCCAAGGAAACCATTCAGGAATACATTGACATCCTCGTCAAGGTGGATCGCAGACTCGCTGAAATAGCTATTGAAGATGCCATCGCTCAATCGGGGCGTGCGCGAGACATCGCCAGGGCGCAGGATGCCCTCGAACGAGGTGACCGCCTCGCCACCTACGGACGGCTGGAAGCCGCCATTGAGCAATATCGAAACGCATGGAATCATGCCATCCGTGCAGTGAAGTAGTGAAGTAAGCCATCGCAACAAAAAGCAGCCCGCCAAATGGCGGGCTGCTTTTATAATCAAATGTATGGATATAGATAACCCTGTCATTCAACTTTGTTTGCAAGGCGCACACGCCGAATTGGAGCATCGCCTCGACGATGCCCGACAGCTTTATCTACAAGCCTGGAAAGCACAAGCTGACGATTACGATGCCTGCATCGCCGCGCATTACGTCGCCCGCTTTCAGGAGACCCCGGAAGAAACTCTCCGCTGGAATCAACTCGCGCTCCAGCACGCGGACAAGGTCCACGATGGACGCGCTACAGATTTTTATCCATCGTTGTATTTGAATCTGGGAAAATCCTACGAAGACCTCGGCGACTTGATCCGATCCAAAACATATTATCAACTCGCCGCAGAATTAGGCGTGGAGCATCAACCCGATTAGGCATCACTGACGACGGCTTCAGTCGGCGGGGGCATCAATTTCCACACCACAATCACTGCGATAAGAAATCCAATTCCTAAAATGCCGGTAATACCGGGCAGAATGAACATCAAGGCGGTGCTCTCCGCCGATTTGATGCGAGCTTTCAGCGGACGTTCCGGCTCGTATAAAACAGTCACCTCTTCGCCTACTTCGTGAGAAGGCACATTGCTGCCTTCGGACATTTGAACCGAGCGGCTCTTTCCATCTTGTGCTGTAAACTCCACCACCGGGTAGTAATACGAGCTGATGACATCTGTCTCGTCATCTACATATTGCTTTTCCAGAATTTCCGCCACAACGCCTGGCGCGCTCGCTTCACGGCTCATCTTTGAGATCGCGCTAAAAGACGAAATGCCCGCGATCAACAACATCAGCGCCGCAACACCCGAGAAGATCCAAAGGATAACTTTCTCTGCCGCTACGCCGTTGATCTGACTGGTCTCTTTTTGCAACTGCTCGAATTCCGGATCATCGAATTCCGCCGCGAAGGAAGAATCCAACATGGCTTCCAGTTTGCGCCTATCCGCCTCGTTGGGAATATCTTCGAGGTTTTCATACTGAACGCCATTCACTTCAAATGAAACAGGAAGGTCATCTTCCCAATTGATCGCATATTTCTTTTTCGCCATGTTCACCTCTGCGGGCGGAATTCTATCACGCCGTCCCGACGGGAAGAGAAAATACCAGGCGCTCAAGATTTGCAAAACATCCAAGGTCAATTACAATATCTATATGCTTTCACGCGTTTATTCCTGCGCCGTGGTGGGACTTGAAGGCGTCATCGTCGAAGTAGAAGTCGATTACACCAACGGTCTCCCCGGCGTCACCATTGTGGGCCTGCCTGATGCCGCCGTTCAAGAAAGTCGTGAACGCGTGCAAACCGCTGTCAAAAACGCAGGCTTGCATTTTCCCCGTCATCGTATCGTTGTCAATCTCGCGCCGGCCGTCGTCCGCAAGGAAGGTCCCGCCTACGATCTGCCCATCGCGCTTGGCGTCGTCATCCTCGCCGGGTATCTTCCGCATGAAACCATCGCAGGCGCACTCATCATCGGTGAACTCTCACTCGATGGAGTCGTCCGCCACACACGCGGCGTGTTACCGATGGCCGCCGCCGCACGCGCCAATGGCTTCAAACGGATGTTCGTCCCCGAGGTGGATGCGCCTGAAGCGGCTTTGATCCCCGACCTCGAAGTGTATCCCGTCAAATCGCTCGCGCATCTCTACGACCATCTTGTGGGTCGGCATCTCATCGAGCCTTATCAACCCTCCAGCGACGATCTGCCTGAGCCGCTCTTTACCCCCACCGACTTCGCCGAAATTAAAGGACAGGAACACGTCAAGCGCGCGCTGGAAGTTGCCGCGGCGGGAGGACATAACTGTTTAATGGTGGGCGTTCCAGGAAGCGGCAAAACCCTTTTAGCCCGTGCCCTGCCCGGGATTTTACCGGAAATGTCCATCGAAGAATCATTGGATGTGACTCGCATCTACTCAGTGGCAGACCAACTCCCCGCTGGCACGCCGCTGATTAAACATCGTCCGTTCCGCGCGCCGCATCACACCATCTCTCACGCGGGGCTTGTCGGCGGCGGGAATATCCCGAAGCCCGGCGAAATCTCCCTCGCTCATCGCGGCGTTTTATTCCTCGACGAATTTCCTGAGTTTGGCACACGCGTCCTCGAAGTGATGCGCCAACCCATGGAAGATAAAGTCGTCACTATCAGCCGCGCCAAAGGCTCACTGACCTTTTCGGCTAATTTCCAATTGATCGCCGCAATGAATCCCTGCCCTTGCGGATACTTTGGAGACAGTCAAAAGCCCTGTACCTGTGCGCCTGCTGTGGTGACCAAATACCAGAAGCGCATCTCCGGTCCCATCCTTGACCGCATCGATATTCACATCGAAGTCCCCAGAGTAGATTACGAAAAACTCAGCGGAGATCGCCTCGGCGAAACCAGCGAGTCGATTCGCAGACGTGTGCAAGCGG
>JAHDWC010000021.1:7226-33278 GCA_023382575.1 Anaerolineales bacterium | reverse complement strand
CCAATTCGTCGATTGTAACAGGTTTCATCACATATCCGTCCGCGCCAAGCTGCAAGGCTTTCTCCACCATCACGTCAGCCGCCTCGGAAGACAGCATGATGATGGGCAAATCCTTCCACTCTCTGCGGCGGCGGAGGAACTCAAGCATATCCAAGCCGCTCACTTCCGGCATGTTGATATCAAGGATCAACAACTCGGGGCGTTTCCCCGCCAACAACGCCTGCGCCGCCGGGCGCGGATTCATAAAATTCTTCGGGGAATAGT
This sequence comes from Anaerolineales bacterium, assembly GCA_023382575.1. GTDB lineage: Bacteria > Chloroflexota > Anaerolineae > Anaerolineales > Villigracilaceae > Villigracilis. The sequence goes on along the minus strand of JAHDWC010000021.1, from coordinate 33,014 downwards.
CCAGCAATTGCAGCATCAGCCCAATGGCGTGACCCATTTCCTCGTCATCGTCAACGATCCATACTTCTTTCATTCCAAATGTGCCTTTACACTCTTGGCAGCCACTTCGTTCATGCCTTTTACGGTCATGAGATCTTCGAGGCTTGCCTCCCTAATCTTATCCATAGAACCGAAATGTTTCAAGAGCGCCTTTCTTCTGGTGGGACCAATTCCAGGGATGGAATCCAACTGCGAAGCGAGTCCCAGCTTCGAGCGTTTTTTTCGATGCGCAGTGATCCCGTAGCGATGTGCCTCATCCCGAATCCGTTGGACGAGGTACAATCCCTGCGAATGACGCGGCAACAACAACGGCTCACTCTTATGCGGGAAGAAAATCTCCTCCTCCTGTTTGGCAAGCCCAACGACTGGCACCACACCCATCAAGCCAAATTCTTCCATCACTTTGACAACTCTGCTCAACTGACCTTTACCACCATCGATGATGATAAGGTCTGGCAGGAAGGAAAATGACGCATCCTTCTTTGACCCGACATTTGATTCGGTTTCCTGCGAACCTTTCCAACGCCGAAAGCGGCGGGTGAGCATCTCTTCCATCGATGCAAAATCGTCTGGTGCGCCAATGCTGGTGCTATCGATGTTGAACTTGCGGTACAGATTTTTGGCAGGCACACCCTGCTCAAAAACGACCATCGCGCCGACTGTTGCCACGCCTTGCGTGTGACTGACATCATAACATTCAATCCGGTTTGGCGGCGCGGATAAATTAAGGTGCGTTTGCAAATCGGAAAGCGCCTGTTCCTGCCGATGTGCGTCCGCTTGCCATTGCGTCCGCAGGGCTTGCAGGGTTTCGGTGGCATTCTCCGCCGCCATCTTGACCAAGTCCTTGGGTTGACCTTCGTTCGGCACGAAGAGCTCCACTTTTTGTCCGCCGCGTTTTGACCTGAGCCATTGCGCGATGATCTTGCGTTCTTCCAACTCCTGCGGCAGCATCACCTGTCCCGGAATCGTGGCGGCCTCGGTATAGAACTGCTTGACGAATTCCGCCATGACCTGATTATCGCTGGTGTCTTCCGTCCCTTCGAGGATGAAGTATTCGCGTCCGATCAATTTGCCGCCGCGGATGAAGAAAATTTGCACACAGGCTTCACCATCCTCGCGCGCCATGGCGATGACATCTGAATCTTCATAATCCGAGCCAAAGATGATCTTCTGCCGCTCGATAATGGATTGCATCGCCTTGAGTTGGTCACGCAGGGCGGCGGCTTTTTCGAAGCGCATCTCATCTGCTGCTTTTTGCATGTCCTCTTGCAATCGCAGCACAATGGCTTCGCTATGTCCGCTTAGAAAATCCATCAGATCCGAGATCATCTGACGATACCCCGCTTGAGATACAGCTCCGATACAGGGTGCCGTACACAACTTGATATCGTAATACAAACAGGCACGCGGATCATTGCCGGTGATCTCGCGGTCACAGGTCAGATAGGGAAAAATCTTTCGCAGGACTTCCAGCGTCTGATACACCGCCCAGGCGGATGTATACGGGCCGAAATAACGCGAGCCATCGTCCACCATCTGGCGTGTGACGGTCACTTTGGGGAACGGCTCATTCCAGTGAATTTTTATGTACGGATAACGCTTGTCATCTTTGAGGCGGATGTTGTATTTGGGGCGATGCTTTTTGATAAGGTTCATCTCAAGGATGAGCGCCTCAAGCTCCGACCCGACGACGATCCACTCAATGTCGACGATGTCGCGTACCAGACGACGGGTCTTGTTATCGTGACTCGAATCCGCGTGGAAATAGCTCCGCACGCGGTTCTTCAGGTTGATCGCCTTGCCGACGTAAATGATCGTCCCTTCGGCGTTGCGATATAAATAACAGCCCGGTTTGGTGGGCAGAGTGGCAAGAATGCCTTGCAGCTTCTCCGAAACTTCCATTGGCGGCTATTCTAACATGTCCGTTAGAGGCGCTAGAGAGAGGCAGTTTCCGCTTTGGTATCCCCAAAATTGAATAAAAAGAAGATCAAAAATGGCAGCAAAATACCATATAGTCTGCTCTCATTGACCACCCCAAAGATCAAGATATTGAGCAGCAGCACAAGATAAATGAGCACAGCTTTCCATTTGTGTTTCAGGAACGTGAGAACATATCCCATGGATCCCAGCAGGAACAGCGAATTCAAAATCTGGAAGCTGGCTATATTCCCTACAAAAAGTGCATTGAGATTTTTCAATAAGTTGAAATGATTGCCGATCAGCTCATGCTTGCTATCATTGAATCCGCCTGGCTGACTGATGAACAGAAATTCGCGGATCGCAATGACAAACAGAATCCCTGCAATTGTAAGTGCAATCCCTGTTATAAGTTTTGTCTTGGATTTCAGGATTAGTTTTCCATCGATCTCAAAAGCGTCAAGCGCCATGTATAAGCTGATAAACAATGCGCTTTCACGGTTAAGAATGGCGACAAAAAATAGCAGGACGAAGAAAAGCAGCGACTTACGCTCGAAAACTCCCCATGCAAAAAACGTAAACAAGAAAATATCCACATAGTCCCACGGATACAGGCGGTATTCCTGAACAAAAAGGAACAAGATCGTATACGCCAGAACTGCAAAGATGGCATTTCTTGATGCCTCTTTTGATGTTGAGAACAAGAGGAAAAGTAGAACATTTTGTCCCACGACCATGAACAGGACAAAAATTTTAAGTGCTGAAACCTGTGAAACCCCGAATGATGTAATTATCGAAACCAGAAAAGGAGCAAGCAATCGATTTTGATAAGCGAGCCAGTCTGGTTTGCCGGCGAGAACCCTAAAGGTGGAGTCGGCTAATTCCTGCCAGTAGGGGTCATATAACTGGCGGATGATCTGATACACCATCAGAGAGATCGCAAAAACAATTAAGAGGTTGAAAAATTTTCGCACGTTCATCGGCGTTGGCTGCGAAGATTATAGCGCGACTATTGCTGTTCGGGAATTGTGATGAGAAACTCCGTCCCTTTGTGCAACTCGCTAGCGACTTGGATTTCTCCGCCATGCGCCTGTACCAACTGCTTGGTGATCGCAAGTCCCAGCCCGCTGTGGATGCGTCCACTGCGAGATTTATCGCCGCGCCAAAATCGATCGAAGATGAAGGGAAGGTCTTCGGATGGAATTCCTTCACCCGAATCCTTGATCTTGATCCGCACGCTTCGTTCTTCGCCGTGAATGGACTCTGTTTCGATGAGGATCTCTCCACCTGTGGGCGTGTGTCGCAGAGAATTTGAGATCAGGTTGGAGAGGACTTGATTCAAGCGATCATAGTCGGCGGTGAGCTCTTGATGCGGATTACCAACGTTCGTTTGCAAGCGAACGCCAAGGGATTCGGCTTGGGCGGAAAAACTCGATGTGAGGTCCGCTATCAGGTCAGCGAGCAGGAAACGGGTAGGGTGAAGCGGAAGTTGTCCAGTTTCGGCGAGGGAGAGAGTCTGCAAATCGTTGACGAGGCGTGAGAGCAGTTTAGTCTCATCCAACGTGTTGTTGATGTGTTCAGGTGTGGGTTGATAGACCCCATCGAGAATGCCTTCGAGATTGCCCTGAATGATATGCAATGGCGTGCGGAGTTCGTGGGCGACATCGGCGGTGAGATTGCGGCGTTGTTGTTCGGCGCGTTCCAGTTCAATGATCATATGATTGAAACGCTTGAACAACTCGCTGAACATATCTGAATTATTTTCCGGCACGCGGGTGGAAAGATCGCCTTCGGCGACGGCGTCGATGGCGTTGAAAATTTGCCCCAGAGGTTTGCCGAAGCGAGTGTACAAAGTGAAGAGTGTGATGACAACAAGAATGACGACGATCACTGGCGTGCCGCATATCAACAGCCAAATGTTTTGCACACCAGAATATTCAGAGAAAAGCAAATAGAGAAGTGCAGCCGTCCCGCCGACGAAGAGCGTGATCACCCCGAAGAAAAAAAACATGAATGGGAAAAAGCGTCGTCTGCCGCGCCGGTTGGATGGTCGATTGGGTGGAAAGGGGGGATGCATCTATGGGGTCTCGATGAAGCGGTAGCCAATGCCGTACACGGTTTCGATCATGGCTTCGCCCGAGGCGGCTTCAAGTTTTTTTCTCAGGTTTTTGATGTGCGAGTCGACGCTGCGGTCGAAGCTGGAGGCGGCGCCATGTAAGTCATCGAGCAATTGCTCGCGGGTGAGGGTTTGTCCGGGGCGGCTGGCAAGCAGTTGCAGCAGCTTGAACTCGTTGGGAGTGAGTTTGATGAGCGCATCCTTGAAGGTGACGGAATATCGCTCCGCATCGATCTCCAAGCCGCCAACGCGGATAATGCTTGGAGCTTTGACTCCGCCGCGAGTTCGACGAAGAAGCGCGCGCACACGCGCGATCATCGCACGCGGCGAGAACGGCTTGGTGATGTAATCATCCGCGCCGATCTCCAATCCAGTGACTTGGTCGACTTCTTCGGCTAAGGCTGTGAGCATGATGATGGGTACATCGCTTTCGCGGCGCAAAACTTTGCAGACTTCGCGTCCGTCAAGGATGGGGAGCATGAGGTCGAGGATGATGAGGTCGGGTTTTTCGCGGCGGGCCACGGTCAGCGCGGATTGACCGTCTGCGGCGGTGGTGACGCGGAAACCGTTCTTTTCCAAATAGTCACGCGCGAGGCGGACGATCTTGGGTTCATCATCGACGACAAGGATTAGTTCAGGCATAGGGAAAGTATAAGGGCAGAATGCGGAATAAGGAATGATGGGGTTGAAAAAATGTTAATGCTGATTTTTCAACTTCTATAAGTCAGGGTCGAGCACGGTGACATTTTGACCTGCATATTTTTCGTACAGGTCACTGCGTCGTTTCCGCCATGCATCGAGTCCGCCGCGCAGGTTGGTGATGCGTTTAAAGCCTTTGGCTTTCAAGTAATAGGAGATCATCACAGAAAGTCCGCCTCCAGGACAATATACAAGAATCTGCTTATCGTGTGGCAGTTGCTTCAAATATTGTTCCACATGTAAAGGATTGACTTCATGTGCATTCGGCAATCCTTTGAAGCGCTTACGGTCATCGGGCGGACGCACATCGAGGATAAACATATCCTTGTTGAAAAGAATCGTCTCGTTCAGTTGAGCCGGAGCCAGCATGTTGACAAACGAAATCCGACCTGCGAGATAATCCTCAACTACTTGTGTCATGTATTGAATATCCCGGGCTGAGGTGTCGTGCCCAAGGCTGATGCGAATGGTTTCGCGCGCGGCTTGGTCGGATAAACCGATTGCTTTCAAAACATGGGAAGGTGTATCTTCGCCTGTGCTACACGCCGAACCGGCAGAAACGGCGATCCCGCGATAATCCAACATGCCCATCAACCCGGAATTTTCCACGCCGGGGAAGGTAATGCTAAGCGTGTTGGGCAGGCATTCCGAATCCGCTTCAGGCGAGTTGATAACACAATCCGGTTTGATTTCTTTGAGGCGCTGAATCAGCCGCCGCTTCAATGACTGAATCCGCCCGGCATGTTTCAGGAGTTTGTCCACTTCCTGGCAGGCTGCGCCGAAGCCAACGATGTTGTGAATGCTTTCCGTCCCAGCCCGTAATCCGCTTTCCTGATGACCTCCATGTAGGAACGGTGTAAAAGGACTACCTTGTTTGACGAATAAAGCCCCGGCTCCTTTTGGACCGTAAAGTTTGTGCGCCGAAAAAGAAGCGTAGTCCACATCCCAGTCATGGACGTCAATTGGTATCTTCCCCAAGGCTTGTACGCAATCAGTCAGTACCAATGCTCCGCGTGCTCTCGCGATCTTTGTCACGGCCTTAATATCTTGAATGACACCAGTCTCATTGTTGGCTAAAATGCAGCAGACTAAAAATGTGTCCTCATCTACCATTTTTTCCAATTCAGCGAGTTGCACTCGTCCTTTATCGTCCACCGGACAAAACTCGACGACCACGCCCTGAGTCTCCAAATACGCCAGCGTATTCATCACCGAAGGATGTTCAATCGGCGTGGAAATGATCTTTTTCTTTTGCGGATAAAAGTGAGCAGCAACTGACTTAAGCGCAGCATTATTGGATTCGGTTGCACAAGCTGTAAAAATTACTTCATATGGGTCAGCGTGGATGGCGTTTGCCACATTTTGTCGGGCTTCTTCTATCAATCCTGCCGATTTTCTGCCCATGCCATAAAACGACGATGGGTTGCCATAATGATATTTCAATGCTTGATTCATTTTATTGCGCACATGGTCGCTGATGGGCGTCGTCGCATTGTGGTCGAGATAAACCTGCCGATTAAAACGGATGAGATATTTCGCAAATTCAAAATATTTGATTTCCATTGGATCTCCAACTCAAAGATGCAGGGTCTTTTCTTCTCAGTATACGTTGTTCTGAAGCATTCGTTGACGATTTAATAACCATTCATCTTATTTTGAGGATGATTTTTCCTCGTGCATGACCTGTTCCCAAGTGGTTCATGGCATCGACCGCCTTCGCTAGTGGATAGACTTTTTCCACCACGGATTTAACTTGTCCACTTTCGACCAGCTCTCGCAAAATATCCAAGTCAGGACGATTAAACTGGGCAATAAAGAAAATGACCTTTTGGCTTGCACCCAGGCTTGCAAGTTTCAAGTTGAAGATGCGTGCCAATGGACCCAGCACTTTATTCCCTTTGGGTGCGCCAACGATGATGAAGTTGGCGTTTGGCTTGAGAACTTGTTTATATTCTTTCCATGTTCGGTTGCCCGCAATATCAAAGAGCAAGTCATACTGTTTTCCGTTACGGGTGAAATCAGTTTTGGTGTAGTCGATCACATGGTCGGCACCAAGCGAGCGGACCAGCTCGACATTTTTGGTACTGGTCACACCAGTCACTTCTGCGCCGAGGGCTTTGGCAATCTGTACAGCGAACGTTCCCACGCCTCCAGCCGCGCCGTTGATAAGTACTTGATCCCCAGGCTTTATCTTCCCGTGATCTCTTAGTCCTTGCAGTGCGGTGACTCCTGCTGTTGGAATCGCCGCCGCTTCTTCAAAGTTGACATTGGCTGGCTTTTTCACCACGGCATTGACTACGTTGACATATTCGGCAAAGGCACCATTGCGTCCGCCATAGACTTCATCACCGGGTTTGAGGTGGGTGACTTTGCTTCCCACGGCTTCGACCACACCAGAGAAATCTGTACCAATGCGTGGATCCTTCGGTTTGAACAAACCGCCTGATGGTCGCATAATGATCAAGCCGCTCATCCCATGCCATTCTGCCGGGTTGACTGATGAGGCATGGATGCGCACCAGAACGCCATCTTCCGTCACGGCGGGGTTTTCAGTGTCTGTAAGTTTCAAAACGTTGGGCGGACCATAGGTTTCGTAGATAATGGCTTTCATAAAACTTCTCTCCTAATATATTATTTTCGGTCTGTGCAACCCATCTCTGAGTTGCACAGATCTTCGATGATGGGGCTATTCCTTGGCGTCGGCAGACGCGTTGCCTTCGTGCGCACGTTTGTGCCATTCATCGAACATGGGTGGGACGCCACCTTCCCATTTACCATGATGTCGCCAGCCATGACGCCATGGGCGCCCGAAGAGCATCCTCAACGCGCCGAAGAACAGGAAGAGGAACAGGATGGATAAACAGATCGCGCCAAATGGATTGAAGTGATGGCGATAACCGAAGTGTGGGTATCCATATCCATAAGGAGCATACATCGGCGGGATGGGTTGTCCATTCTCCGCTGTTTGTTGGATCGCTTCCGCAACTTCAGGCGCTCGCGCAATTCCTTGCGCCACCCCTGCCTTGTATGCCATAAATCCGCCGAAAGCGACCAGACCGATGAGGAGCAGCGCTCCGATCAGTCGAAAGATAAAACCATTGCGAGACATAGGAACCTCCAGTTTGAATTTGGTTTACGCTCCAACTTTAGCAACCCTTTGTGGAGGAATTGTGGATGCGTTCGTCAGAGATTGTGGAGGTTACGCCGAACTGCAAATGGCAAAAACTTACAAAATACTTATATTTCTGTCCGCAACTTTTCGTACTTGTAAGCATCTGATAAAATGCGGGGCGGTAATACGATGCCCTGCAACCTCGTCTCAAAGACGATTGAAATCATTTGATTAGGAATAACAGACAATGTCGAACAATGGAAGTGGAAATCACGTCAAAGTTTTGGTGCTGGGCGCGGGTCCGGCGGGACTGTCAGCGGCTCTGTATGCCGCGCGAGCGGAACTCGCCCCGGTGGTGTTGACCGGAATGCAGTTGGGCGGTCAGGCCGCGCTGACGCATACCATCGAAAATTACCCTGGCTTTCCTGAAGGAGTTGGTGGGGCGCAATTGGGCGAGTTGTTTCAGAAACAGGCGGAGCACTTCGGCGCGAAGGTCGAATATGATTTGGCGAACGAAGTGGATTTTTCGCAGCGACCTTATACCGTCAAGACGGATGCGGGCGAATACAAAGCCGATACGGTCATCATCAGTACTGGTGCGAGCCCTGTCCATTTGGAGATTCCCGGCGAAGTGGAATTGACCGGTCGCGGCGTCTCATATTGTGCCACGTGTGATGGCTGGTTCTTCAAAGATAAAAGAGTCGTCATCGTGGGAGGCGGCGACAGCGCGTTTGAAGAGGCGCTTTTCATCACCCGCTACGCCTCGTCTGTGACCTTGATCCATCGCCGCGATGAATTTCGCGCAGGCGCGATCCTTCAGAAGCGTGCAAAGGAACATCCCAAGATGAACTTCATTTTGGATACGGTTGTCACTGAAATTATCGGTACCGATAAATTGGAAGCGTTGAAATTGAAAAATGTCAAAACTGGTGAAGAAACAACCTTCGAGACGGATGGTTTGTTCATCTTTATTGGTCACACACCGAACACGCAGATGTTTGAAGGCAAGTTGGATATGAGCAGCCTTGGTTACATTAAGGTCAATGACAAAATGGAGACCAGCGTCCCTGGTGTGTATGCGGCGGGTGAAGCGGCAGATCCGCATTTCCGGCAGGTCATTACCTCGGCGGGGATGGGCGCAGCCGCGGCCATCCAGGCGACAAGGTTCCTTGAAGCCGAAGAAGGTTAGAGGTCTGGGTTGAAGCGAGAGAAGGACTCCCCATCACGGATGGCGGAGTCCTTCTATTGTTGTGTCCCCGTTTGGGGAAGTGACATTTTGTACTTTTAGTCTGTGCGACTTTCGGATAAAATTAATGAAAAATACCGGCTTTTGAGCCGAGACCATTGGAGGAATGATGAAGAAAATCTCGATTGTGGGAGCAGGCAATACGGGCGCTACCGCTGCACATTGGATCGCTGAACGCGAACTTGCTGATGTGGTATTGCTGGATGTCGTGGAGGGAATGCCGCAGGGGAAAAGCTTGGATATGCTGGAAGCGATGCCGATCATCGGCAAGGATACGCATGTCGTCGGCACGAACAACTATGAAGATACCAAAGATTCGGACATCATCATTATCACGGCAGGGATTGCACGCAAGCCTGGCATGAGCCGCGAAGACTTGCTCAAGACCAATGCGGAAATTGTGGGGAAGGCCGCAACTGAAACGTTGAAACATTCTCCGAACGCCTTTTTCATTGTGTTGACCAATCCACTCGATACGATGGCCTACCTCACCATGAAGGTGACTGGTCTGCCGCGCGAGCGTGTGATTGGGCAGGCAGGCATTTTGGATTCTGCTCGTATGCGCGCCTTTGTCGCAATGGAAGCTGGCGTGAGCGTGGAGAATGTGCAATGCTATGTCTTGGGTGGACACGGCGATGAGATGGTCCCATTGACGCGTCACTCTAACATTGCGGGGATTCCACTTAAGGATTATTTCCCTGCCGATAAGCTCGAAGCGATCGTCAATCGTACTCGCAAAGGCGGCGGCGAGATCGTCAATCTGTTGAAGACTGGTTCGGCGTATTATGCGCCTTCGATGGCTTGTGTCCAAATGGCAGAAGCGATCCTGAAAGATAAGAAGCTGATCGTCCCTTGTGCGACCTATATGAACGGCGAATATGGGCTGAACGATATGTACTTTGGTGTGCCGGTCATGCTGGGTGCAGGTGGCATGGAAAAGATCATCGAATATAAATTCGATGACGAAGAACGTGCCATGTTCGAAAAGTCGGCTGCCTCGGTCAAGGAATCGCACGAAGCGCTCAAGAGCGTGGTGAAATTCTAATCGGCCTCAATGGTCGAACGCGGAGGGCTTTCGACCGTTGCAATTAAATAGGAGAAGGAGTTCCCATGATTTTGCATGAAAAGCTTTTGGCTCAACTGCCTGCGTGGCGCGAGCGCATCAAGTCTTTGGCGAAGGAACATGGCGACATTGTCGTGGATAAGGTGACCGTGGGGCAAATCGTTGGCGGGATGCGCGATATCAAAGCCCTGCTGACGGATGTCTCCTTTGTGGACCCGGCAGAGGGCATCCGCTTCCGCGGCATGTCCATTCCCGAGGTGCTCAAAGCGCTGCCCAAGGCTCGCGGCGGTAAGATGCCATTGGTGGGCGGTCTGTATTATCTGTTGTTGATCGGTGAAGTGCCGACCAAGGAACAGGCGCAGGCTGTGGAAGATGAATGGGCGAAGCGCGCACACGTCCCTGATCATGTTTTCAAGATGCTCAAGTCCATGCCGAAAGAGACGCATCCGATGACGCTTCTCTCGCAGGCAGTGCTTGCCTTGCAGACCGGCTCTGTTTTTGCGGCCAAGTATCCCAGCATGAAGAAAGACCAATATTGGGAAGCGGCGCTGGAAGACAGCCTAGACCTGACCGCCAAACTGCCAGTCATTGCGGCATATATTTATCGCCTGAAATATTTTGGCGAAACCAGCAAACCGAGGTACAACCCCAAGCAGGATTATGGATTGAACTTCTCGCGCATGATGAAGGTCTCAGACAAGAAAGGCTATGCCGACCTTGCCCGCCTCTATTTCATCCTGCACAGTGACCATGAGTCTGGAAATGTATCAGCGCACACGATGCACCTTGTCGGTTCGGCGCTTTCTGACCCGTACCTGTCCTTCTCGGCGGCGCTCAACGGTCTGGCTGGACCGTTACATGGTCTGGCAAATCAAGAGTGCCTGGGTTGGTTGCTGAGTGTGAAGGAAAAATTTGGCGGCGTACCCTCTCGCGATGAACTCTACAAATTCGCCTGGGATACGTTGAATGATGGCAAGGTCATCCCCGGGTATGGACATGGCGTTTTGCGCGTGGTCGATCCGCGTTTCACCACCCAGTTGGAATTTGCCAAGAAGCGCTTCCCTGATGATGAATTGGTGCGTTTTGCTGAGCTCGTGTTGGACGTTGTGCCTGCCGTCTTGAAGGAGCAGGGAAAAGCAAAAAGTCCCGCTCCGAATGTCGATGCGATCAGCGGTACGCTTCAGTATCACTATGGAGTCCGCGAGTTTGATTTCTATACTGTTCTGTTCGGCATTGGTCGCGCCCTGGGCGTAACGCCCAACTACGTTTGGATGCGCGCGCTCGGTATGCCCATCGAACGTCCCAAATCGCTGACCACCAAGATGTTGGAAGATGTAGTGGCGAAATCGGTTCAGCCTGTTTCGTAGTTTAGTTGGATGAAAAAGACCTTCGAGCTAAAACTCGAAGGTCTTTTTGTTGGTTTACTTCACTCCCAGCCTATCGATCAAAAAGGCATAATCCAGAGCGATTTCCTTGATGTAGTCATATCGTCCGCTTGCTCCGGCGTGACCAGAAGCATAGTTGACGTAAAAAATGACCAGATTATCGTCCGTTTTCATCTCGCGCAGCTTGGCGGTGAATTTGGCTGGTTCCCAAAATGCCACACGCGGATCATTCAACCCGGTAGTGATGAGCAGGTTGGGATAGTCCGTGGCGCGAATATTATCGTAGGGAGAATATGCCAGCATGTACTCGAAGGCGTCTTTGTTTTCAGGGTTGCCCCATTGATCGTATTCCTGAGTTGTAAGCGGGACAGTGGGGTCATCCATGGTGGTAACTACATCCATGAAGGGAACTTTGGCGATGACTGCTTTAAACAGATCAGGGCGCATCGTCATGCACGCGCCGACGAGCAATCCGCCAGCAGAGGCGCCTTGAATGGCGAATTTGTCCTTCGCGACGTAACCTTCTTTGATGAGATGTTCAGCGCAAGCGATGAAATCTGTAAAGGAGTTGACCTTGTGCTCCATCTTGCCTTGGTCGTACCAGTCACGTCCCATATCGTATCCGCCGCGGATGTGTGCGATGGCGTAGACAAATCCCCGGTCGATGAGGCTGAAGCGATTGGAATCAAAATAGGGGTCGATGGTCGCGCCGTACGCGCCATATCCATACATCAAAGCAGGATTCGTTCCATCCTTTTTCTGAAGCTCTTTGCGATACGCAATGGAGACTGGAACTTTTGTCCCATCGGGGGCAATGGCGTGGATGCGTTCCATGGTGTATGTCGATTTGTCGTAGCCGCTGGGGATGACATCCTCCTTCTTCACTTCCCATTCGCCATTATCCATGTGGACATCGATAATGGAATTGGGTGTGACGAGCGATGAGTATTTCAAACGCAGGCTGTCGCTTTCGTAGGCGGTATGCCCTTCAAGATAAGCGCTATAGGTCGGCTCGGGGAAGTTGACATACCGAACTTGACTCACGCCATCGGGGTCGCTGATGCGATATTGCCTCAGCCCGCCCTGACGTTCATGCACGACGAGATATTTCTCGAACGCATCCACATTTTCGACGAGGACATCCTCGCGATGCGGAATGACATCCTTCCAGTTTTCCCTGCCCGGCGCATCAATGGATGCGACACTTAATTTGAAATTTTTGGCTTGATCATTATGGACGATAAAGAACTTGCCCGTATGGTGTGTGGCGAGATACTCCAACCCCTGAATGCGCGGTTGCAGAATGCGTAACTCGCTGGTTGGGTCGTTCGCATCCATAAAACGCATCTCGCGCGTCGTGGTGCTGAGGTGATAGGTGGTGATGAGCGCATCGTCGCGGGTTTTGTAACAGAAGAGATAATAGGCATCATCCGCCTCGTGCAGGATCATCACATCATCTTTAGGGTCGGTGCCGAGTGTGTGACGAAATAATTTATCCGGGCGCAGGGTCTCGTCCATTGTCGTATAAAAAAGCGTCTTGTTATCGTTAGCCCATTCCACGCCGTAACGCTCATAGGCGCTGCCGGTGACGTTTTCGATCACATCAGGTAAATAATTTCCGCTTACCAAATCTTTGATGTACAACGTATAAACTTCTCGCCCGCCGAAATCTACAAGGTAGGCAACCTTTGTCCCATCCGGGCTGACCGCCACACCGCTGACATTGCAAAACGACTTTCCCTCTGCCAGTTCATTCTGGTCGAACATCATCTCTTCGGGTGCATCCAATGAATCCTTTTTGCGGCAGAAGACTGGATATTGCTTCCCTTCTACATGGCGCTCGTAATAGAAAAACTCGCCTCGTTTCTCCGGGACAGTGGAATCATTTTCCTGAAGCCTGCCCTTCATCTCGGAGAAGAGCTGTGCTTGCATAGACTTGGTATGCTGCATAACTTCTTCGAGATAATCGCTTTCGGCTCGCAGGTATTTCAAGGTTTCGGGGTCTTCCTTGTCGCGCATCCAATAGTAATCGTCGATGCGGGTGACGCCATGCTGAGTAATAGGATGTGGTCGCTTCGGCGCGACGGGGAAATTCTTTTGGGTCATTGCGATGATTCCTCTTATGAAATGGACGGCAGGTATTTTTCCTTCAAACTGGCCATGTGATGTTCCACATGACCGACGAGCATGTAAATCAATGCCCGTGCGCTGACGGGTGCTCCGCTGGCCGTGCCGACTTGCAGGGTGGCTTTCTCGGTCATATTGCGGATGGCAAGAGTGTTGGCGCGGCGGAGGAACTCAAACTCCGCGAGCAGATCTGCCAAAGGGAGCTCGTCTGCGCCAGAGGTGCGGACGTAATCTTCCTGCTCGAAGCCGGGCAGGGGAGTTTCATCCTGCCGGGAGATGCGCAGCAGTCGATATGAAAAGACGCGTTCCCCATCTGTCAGATGGCTGACAATCTCTTTGATGGACCATTCTTCCGGTCCGGGTTTGAAGCGAGCCTGTGAGTCAGATAAATTCCCCAATATAGATTTCATCTCACCAGGCTGGGCGGATAATGCAGTGAGCATATCTTCGCGGGCCGATGCGCGTTGGATGTAGTCTGCATAAAAGGGAGCATATTCTTCGGGCGTGGGAGTCGTAATGATATTCGGCATGGGAACTTAGTTGGGTCGTTTGCGAGTGATGAGGATGTAGATCGTGATGAGATAGATAACGACGATGATGGCTGGGATGATGACAAAGCGTTGGTCAGGAAAGACATACCAGGCGATGGTCACGAGGAATGTGCGAGTAAAGGCGTGGAATTGACCGACCCAGTGTCGGATAATCCATGAGAAAGGCAGCCACATCAGCCCGGCAAGGATACCCACACTCAGCGGCAGGGAGGTGGGCTCGGTCATGAAGAACGGGATGGCAATTGCAAATACGAGCCACGCCATTAAGACAGATTGAAAAAAGAGCTGGTCGAATTCATTGTTTCTGCTTTTGCCGATCAGGTCTTCGCCAAGAAAACGTGCAAGAAATAAACCGAGTGCGAAGATCATACCAGTGGCGATGAAAAGTATCCATGCGGCGAGACCAACTGGTACAAAAGCACCGGCGATGCCGATGACGGCCCAGGCGATGGTCCCGGCGAGGGGCATGGCAAGGAAGCGGCTGCGCGAAAATTCCACACGTTGTTCTTCCAGTGTGAGGGAGGATTGGGTGGTCATACTTCATCCTTTCTAAGATTTTACTGGGGGTGGGTTTGATAAGCGCACGCTTAAAAGATGTGCGTTGCAAGTATAGCACAATCATTTTTTGCCCAATTCACCTTTATAATGGTTTAGATACGCTGCAATGGATGATATGATTCCGTTTGCTAGGCGAGTACAATCACTGATATAAGGTCAAATGAGCATTTCAACGAGTCACCAGAATCTATTTCGCGTCCCTGCCACTGCCGATAAATTATCCTTTCTGCGTTTGTTGTTCGATGCGGATGAATTGAACGTCGAACTTACCTTCGCCATGCTGAGGGTGATTCATCGCGAATTGGGTAATCGGCAGACATCGGATCGTTCTGTGTATAAAACGTATGCCCGTGCGATCCAGTCTCTGCGGCATCATAAGGCGGATATGTTGGAAGAGGTCGTCGCTACCTGGGAAGCGGACAAGGAAAAGTCTGCAAAAGACCCAGAATGGCTTGCAGACGGGCTTATCAAATAATTACTCTTAAATAAAATTCCCTCGTTTAGAGGGATTTTTTATTGTATCCGGGCAATTTTATTTGTATATATTCGCTGTATAATAATGTCAGACAACATTAGTGGAGTTTCCATGACTAGTAATCACACTCGTAACCCCGGCACGCCTCTCGACCTTGATTGGGTGATGGGCGCGCACATCAACAAAAGCGCAGTCGAGCGGCGCACTGCTACGCTCACTGGTCGCCGCACCGTGAAAAAGGATTGGCAAGCTGCGTGGCTCTTGCGCGCCGTCACCTGCATTGACCTGACCACTCTCGCAGGCGACGATACGCCCGGGCGTGTAAACCGCCTGTGTGCGAAGGCGAAACAGCCGATTCGCCCTGATATGTTGGAAAAACTTGGATTGAACGGCGAGCGGATCACCGTCGGCGCGGTTTGCGTCTATCCCAACCGTGTAGCGGATGCGGTTCATGCGCTTCGAGGCTCTGGAATTCCAGTTGCCTCTGTTGCGACAGGTTTTCCTGCGGGACAGACTCCTCTACCACAGCGCATCGCAGAAATTGAGCAAGCCGTGGAAGCAGGCGCTAAAGAAATTGACGTGGTCATCGCCCGCAATTACGTTCTCACTGGCGATTGGCAGGCGATGTATGACGAACTGCAACAATTCCGGAAAGCCTGCGGTGACGCGCACATGAAGACCATTTTGGCAACGGGCGAACTTGGCACGCTCAAGAATATCTACCAAGCCAGTTTAGTATCCATGATGGCAGGCTCGGACTTTATCAAGACATCCACGGGCAAAGAACCGACTAATGCAACTCTCGAAGTGAGCCTTGTGATGATCCGCGCCCTGCGTGATTATCTCGACCGCTTTGGCTACAAGGTCGGCTTCAAACCCGCTGGCGGAATCAGCTCCGCGAAGCAGGCGCTGGCGTGGCAGTCGCTGATGAAGGAAGAACTCGGCGACGAGTGGCTGAAGAATGACTTGTTCCGCTTTGGCGCAAGCAGCCTGTTGACCGACATCGAGCGGCAGTTGTATCACTACCTTACAGGTCACTACGCGGCGAAACATCACATGCCGATGGGATAGGGCTTTTACCACGAAGTGTCACAAAGGGTCACAAAGGAAAACTCTTTAGGTTTTCACCTTCGTGTACCTTAGTGACCCTTTGTGGTTATAAATCTTGGAGTACTTTATGAGCAAAATACTTGAAATTTTCAACACCATGGAATACGGACCTGCGCCCGAGGCGCCGGATGCTGTGAAGGCGTGGTTGGACGAGCACAACCGCAAGTTCGGTCTGTTCATCAACAACGAATGGGTGACGCCCAAGGGTGCGAAGTTCTATGCTTCGTACAACCCGTCGAATGGGGAGTTGTTGGCAGAGACGACCCAAGCCGAGAAAAAGGATGTGGATGCGGCGGTTGCTGCGGCGCGGACGGCGTTCAAAACCTGGAGCAAAACGCCTGGCGTGACTCGTGCGCGCTATCTTTACGCGATTGCCCGCAACATTCAAAAACATTCGCGTTTGCTCGCAGTGCTTGAGTCAATGGACAACGGCAAGCCGATCCGCGAGTCGCGCGATATTGATGTGCCGCTGTTGGCGCGTCATTTTTACTATTATGCGGGTTGGGCACAGCTCATGGAAACCGAACTGCGCGACTATCAACCCGTCGGTGTGGTGGGGCAGATCATCCCGTGGAACTTCCCGCTATTGATGCTGGCGTGGAAAATCGCGCCAGCAATTGCGATGGGCAACACGGTGGTGTTGAAGCCTGCTTCGTACACAAGACTTACTGCTTTGTTGTTTGCTGAGATCGTCGCCGAGGCGGGATTACCCGCTGGCGTGGTAAATGTAATTACTGGTTCAAGCAGCGCGGGTTCGATGATCGTTGAACATCCCGATGTAGATAAGATCGCCTTCACGGGTTCAACGGATGTGGGGCGTACGCTCCGCAAGCAGACGGCTGGCTCAGGGAAAAAGCTCTCACTTGAACTCGGTGGCAAGAGTCCATTTGTCGTGTTTGACGATGCCGATTTGGATGGAGCAGTTGAAGGCGTGGTTGATGCGATTTGGTTTAATCAGGGCCAGGTCTGTTGCGCAGGGTCAAGGCTCATCGTGCAGGAAAATGTCGCAGGGAAATTCATCCAAAAATTAAAGAACAGAATGGAACACATGCGCGTGGGCGACCCGCTCGATAAATCCATTGACATGGGCGCGATCGTTGACCAGAGCCAATGGGACACGATTGATGGTTGGGTGAAGACGGGCATTGCTGAAGGCGGCGAATGTTTTCAGCCGAATATTGCGTTGCCCGAAAAAGGTTTGTTTTATAAACCAACTTTGATCACGGGTCTCGACCCCGCTGCTGTAACTGTGCAGGAAGAAATTTTTGGACCTGTGCTTGTGTCGCTCACGTTCCGCACGCCGAGCGAAGCCATCGAGCTTGCGAACAACACGCGCTATGGTCTCGCGGCGAGCGTGTGGAGCGATAACATCAACCTCGCGCTCGATGTGGCGAGCAAGATCAAGGCGGGTTCGGTGTGGGTCAACTGCACTAATCAATTCGACGGCGCTTCGGGTTTCGGCGGCTATCGCGAGTCGGGCTACGGGCGTGAAGGCGGACGCGAAGGCTTGTTTGAATATCTGCGACCCAAGTGGATGGAACGTCCGCGCCCTGAGTTTGTTTTGGATGAAAAGAAGAAGTGGGGCGAACATGTGCCCACGCTTCCGACTCAGCCGGGAGTTGCTCGGGCAAATGGAGGTTCGCTTCCGCTCGTGGATCGCACGCCGAAGATGTACATCGGCGGTAAGCAAGTCCGCCCCGACGGCGCGTACACCACGACCATCACGAATGCCAAGGGGAAAATTGTTGGGCAGGTCGGGGATGGCAATCGCAAAGATATTCGTGACGCGGTCGAAGCGGCTCACGCGGCGCATGTCGCCAAGCCGGGCTGGGCGATGCGTCACGGGTACAACCGTTCGCAAATTTTATATTTCATCGCGGAGAATCTCGACGCCCGCAATGCCGAGTTCGTCAAACGTATTGTGGAGATGACGGGACGCACGCAAAAGTCCGCGCAAGCTGAAGTGGACGCGGCGGTGGAACGTCTCTTCACTTATGCGGCATGGGCAGATAAATACGGCGGCACCGTGCAAGAGACCACCCTGCGCGGAATCACCGTGGCGGTCAATGAACCTGTGGGTGTGATCGGCATTGCCTGCCCCGATGAAATGCCCCTGCTTGGTTTCGTCTCGCTCATGACGCCAGCGATTGCACGCGGCAACACCGTGGTGATGATCCCCAGCCAGAAACATCCGCTCTCAGCAACGGACTTTTATCAGGTGCTTGACACATCCGACGTGCCTGGCGGCGTGGTCAACATCGTCACAGGTGACCGTGACCATTTGGTCAAGACGCTCGTCCAACACGAAGACGTTGATTCGGTCTGGTACTTCGGCTCCGCGGATGGTAGTTACCACGTCGAGAACGAATCCGCTGCCAACATGAAGCGGACTTGGGTCAGCTATGGCTCCTCCCGCGACTGGCTCGACCGCGAGCAAGGCGAAGGTCACGAGTTCTTGCACGAGGCGACTCAGGTCAAGAATATCTGGGTGCCGACGGGGGAGTAGGGAAGAGCAGAGAATTCGATAGTAGAGATTAGACCTCGGAAGTCTGCAAGACTTCCGAGGTCTTTTTTTTGCTAAAAAGACTTCTAAGAGTCTTTTCCAAAACATTTAGAAGTCTTTGGCAACACATTTAGAAGTCTTTCTCAACACTTCTAAATGTGTTTTAAAACGAGTCTAGACTCGTTTGCAAACCTCTCTAGACACGATTTAAATCCTCTCAAGACTCGTTTCCAATCCTCCCCTGAGAGGATTTTTACCCTTCACTGACTCGCTTTGCGTATAGGCATTTGGGACTTGACACTCACCAAGCAGGCACCCTCTCCAAATCCGAATTGTGTAGGCGCATGAAAATACCCAAATCTTTATTTCGGATTTGGGGAGGGACGGGGAGGGGCAGAACATCTGGGTGCCAACGGGGGGGTGAATGTAGAAAGTAGTGAGTAGAAAGTAAGACCTCCGAGTTGTTCGCTCGGAGGTCTTGTCGTCTAAAGATATAAACTATAAAAAATCTCACTTACCATGGAAAATAAGCATGTCCCGTTGACATTCGAATAGCACGCATATATCCTAAAATATCAAGAATTGTTCCAAGTTCATCTTTTGATAATGTGCGTCCTAAAGATAAATAGTCCAGCGTCTCTACCTTAGAAGGTACGCCTCGACTAGAAAGAATTTGGTAAAGCGAGTGCTCGATTGTTTCTCGAGATATTCCATGTTTTTGTAAATATTTGTCTATGGCATTTAATAACAAAAGATTGTAGGAAGAACTCCAATTTGTTGCTAATTTTTTGCCAGTCCCCGTGAGTTGTAATTTGTTTTGTTCAAGCAATTCTAGAGATCGTAAAAGACGAATATAACGGGAAATGACGTTTCTTTTCACTGGGAGATATTCGAATTTCCCTTTTTCTAATTTGTGTAATGTTTGAAAAGAACTTAAGTGCTTAGTTGTTAAATTTTTATATAACGCTTCTAGATTTTTCGGCGGTTTCTTCAATGCTAGCACCCTGCAAATTATTAAAATCTTTTTATAAGCAGTCTTTTCGTCTGCTTCATTTGAAACACCTTTTACTATTTCAGGCTTTGACTCCCAAATAGTCAATGGCTCAGCCAAGCTTCCTGTCTTTTGTGGGTCCTGCGTATTATTCGTGTTATTTTTTGTTTCTTTCTTGGCGAAATTAAATAAACTTTCAGCGGTAATGTTGTTGTTTGTTGCTGAAACGGTTGCATTTTTAGAGGTAAGTCCATCAATAATTGAACGGGTAAAAATGCCAATAGGATCTTTTACAATATTTGTAAGCACATAGGCACGGGCAGATGGTGTAGTAGATGCAATTCGGCAGTGTTCACCATTTAAGATGGTTGGGAATGTACGATATTGTGCTCCTGCATAACAACAATCGACAATGAACAAACTCTTTCTTGCCTCTGCGGCTTTTACTTCATTTTCTATTGTTGATAATCGTAGGGTTTCAAAAAAACCCTTTTGTTCGCTTGGGTGTAAGAACTGTAATTCTAAATCCGATGAAAGTTGACCGTGTCCAAAGTAGTAAAATAAAAATAAATCCCCGGACTTCGCTGCCCTTTCCGCTATTACATTTGCAGTCGAACGAGCGTCTTTTGCTCTTGCGTCTCTAAGTTGGGTTACATTAAATCTATAGTTTTGAGGCAGTTCTTCAAGCAAACGTGCAAAACGGTTTACTGTCCGCTTAACAGCTGCAGCAGGTATGCTGTGCCTTGATTCGCTATAGCTTATTGAATTCGCAATGAGCAGTGCTTGACGTGTCATTTGCCCTCTAGTTTATTTTTTTGATTTTTGAACTTTTTTGATAAAGTCTGACGCCTGTTTTGGTGTGCAAGGCAAGTTGAGTTGGTTTTTGTCGCCAGTTATTATTATTACTAAAGGTTCTGTTCTGTCGGTATTTGCTTGTTTCTTGCTTTTTTGAGTTTTCGTGCTTTTAGGAGGTTTTGCTGGTGGTATAACATCCCTTCGGCGAAGAACTTCCATGACAACCTGTATAACTGAAGTTAATAGAAGCCCAGATTGAATGAGGTTATCTTGGTTATCAATTATGAATTGAAGAATTTCTCCAAAGCCTAATGTGCCTGGAGGGGGAGCTGCAGTTTTTGAAGTTATTGATAGCCCTGGTCTCTGAAGCGCATTAATTTCCCCACTTAATTCAGCTTGAAACTCACCATAATTTGGGAGGTTAGGGTTGAGAAGAATTTGAATTTCCATTTTGAGATACCCTTTCTTTCTCTTCGAATTACTATTTAGCTGATTACTATTGATTTTTTGAGTATAGCATATCTGTTTTCCAAAGCACAACGGCAAAAGCAACCCGGCATTATCCTTTGGCGTGCTGCCCCATCCAAAATGTTTTCCAATCACCTTTGCTATCGTTGAGTGCAAGGAAGGTGTAAAGACTGCCCGCCAGGAACCCGAACACCATCATCAAAACCACCCAAATCACCGAGCGGACAATGGACTTCTCGCGGTACACGATCCATGCCGAGAACAGGATGAAGCCCGTGTACAAGTCCACCATCGAGACGATGCCCCACGGGTTTTGCAGCAAGGCGGCGCCGTCCTGCCCGAAATCTCCGGCGGTGAACCCGTAGAACAATGCGGCGCTCATGGCGAGCACGCCCAAACCAGCAATGACCTTGGCAATTTTCATGTTCATTTTATCCTCGCTTATTTTTTCGGCGGCATCGGGACAAGAACCGACGTCCCTGCTTTATAGGCTTCGTAATCAGGTTGTCCGCCCCATTTTTCGTCGGCGCGTTTTTCTAAAAGCGGCACGCCGCTGATGCGGGTAAGCAGCAAAATGATGAAGATGGGCGAGATGAGGGTCGCCCATTGCCATCCACGCAGGACGGGCAGGGCAATGATCGCAACACCGATCCACAATACGATCTCGCCAAAATAATTCGGATGACGCGACCAAGCCCACAAACCCGTTTGAATGAACTTGCCCTTGTTGGCGGGATTGGCATTGAAGGCGCTTTTCTGTCTATCTGCGATGACCTCGATGGCAAAGCCGATCAGCCAGACCATGAAACCGACTATGGCAAACGCATCCAACCCGACCCGAACAGTGGATGTGATGACTGCGAGTCCTGCCGCCACTGAGAACGAAACCCACAGCCCTTGAAGGGTCCACGTCAGCAGGAAGCGCGCAAAGGACGGTTTGATCTCACGGAAGCGGCGGTCTTCTCCAGCGGCGTGAATGCGCATGAAAAGGAAGGAAGCGAGTCGGATTGCCCATATCAGAATGAGGCTGAAGACCAGCCAGGAGCGGACATCCATTGATGGGCTTAGCGTCGCCGCCACGATGAGAACCAGAGTGTAGGTAAGCCCGCCTGTCAGATCAAAAAATGCCTCGGTTTGCCTCAGATAGGCTGGGACAAATGCGACCCACTGAATGGCGAATGCCAGTAGGATGCATAGCGCATAGAGTGGAAAGCCGCTCACAGTGTGCCCGCCCCAACTTCCGGCAAAAGCCAGCCCGGCAGCGATCAACAGGACGATCACGACACCGATCAAAGAACGTTTGGTTACGGTATTCATAGTTTTATCCTATCGACTTAATGGATTCCGCAAAGGCTATGCAGGTTTCTTCGAAATGAGCACGTACCCAACCGCACCCGGACCCAAATGTGCTCCAATGACCGGGGTGATGTCCATTGTATAAGTGATGCTGACGGGTATTAGATGGGCGGCTTGTTCACTGAACGCTACTGCCTGTTCGGCGGCATTCGTATGCAGCAGGGAGAAATGCTCGATGGGTTGATGTTCTTCCAGCATTTTCAAGAGGCGGATTTCGGCTTTGTGCGTGGTACGTACCCGTTCGGAACCGGGCAATCCATGCTCCATGGTGAGGATCGGTTTGAGCTGCAACAAACTGCCAATGCCTGCAATGAAGCGATTCATGCGTCCGCTGCGCCGCAGGAACTCAAGCGTATCCAACCGCGCCGCGACGAAGGTGCGCTCCCTGAGGTCGTCCAGCATGCGTTCGATCTCCTGCATCGACTTGCCCTCTGCCGCCATACGGGCTGCGCGTTCCACTTGAAGACCCGTACCCAGACTAAGCTGTCCCGAATCGCGCACAGTGACGGGGATCTGTTTGAATTCCTGCGCGGCATTTCTAGCCACGTTCACTGTTGCGCTTAGTTTTTCTGAAATGTGAATGGAGAGGATCTCGGTATAGCCTTTATCTGCCAGGCTTTGATAGGCGTCTTTGAATGCATCCATGCCGGGCGTACCGGTTGTAGGATGTGACGTGTAACCCGGCAGGTTCGTATAAAAATCCTTGCGGGTGATATCCACCCCGTCCAGATAGCCCTTATCGCCGATATTGATAAACAGGGGAATAACCTTGATGCCCAATTCATGGACGACATGTTGAGGGAGGTCACAGGTAGAGTCAGTAACGATTGCAATGGACATGGTTTGTCCTTCCGGTTCTGTGCTTGTTTAAACGATCCCGCTAGGCAACTCTCCCTTAATTATACATTCAAAAGATTTTTTCTCTCGGCTCAAACCTGCAAGTTATCGCAGAGGACGCGTTTCATGCGGACTGAGAAGCGGCTCTCTCTCGAATAGAACACGCATCCCATCCTTGACCACAGCCTGTGTCCCCTCATCCAATGGGACTTGCGCCCAGGCGCGGGTGGTAAGCCCATATTCCACTTCCAGCCCGGTCTGGTACCAAACCCGCAGAGAAATAAGCATCCCATAATCTTCAACCTGTTGTTTGGCAACGGACCCGAAGATTTCCGTCCACTCAGACTTGGAAAGGAATTTCCCCGGTTCATCTGTGATGATGACCAGATCCACGTCTGAGTCTTCTCGGGCGGTGTTGCGTGCATGAGAACCTACAAGTCCGATGGCGATAATGTCCGTTTGTGCAGCCGCCCATTGGATGAATTGATCGATGAATGTAGTTGTCGACTGAGTCATGTTTAGAAGCCTCCGTATAACAAATTGAATGTATCAACTATACTCTCGTTTCTGAAGAAGATAACGATTGGAAGCTCAGGTAAAATCAGCGCATGCCAAATTCCACCGAACTTCCCATCCTTCCCTTTGAAACCAAAAAGAAATTTGCAGACTGGCTTGCGAAGAATCATGACAAGTCTTCAGGCTTGTGGTTGAAGATCGCCAAGAAAGCGACAGGCATTGCCACGGTCACTTATGCCGAGGCATTGGACGTCGCCCTATGTTACGGCTGGATCGACGGTCAAAAGAACAGTTTCGACGAACAATATTTTCTGCAAAAGTTTACGCCGCGCCGACCGAAGAGCATCTGGTCGAGAATCAATGTGGGGCATGTGGAACGTCTGATTGCGAGTGGGGAGATGAAGCCGTCAGGGTTGAAAGCGGTCGAAGCGGCGAAGCAGGATGGGCGTTGGGAGGCGGCGTACTCGTCGCAGAAGACGATCGAAGTGCCCGCGGATTTTCAATCTGCGTTGGATAAAAACAAAAAAGCCAAAGTCTTCTTTGATGGTTTGACCGGCTCCCGGCGGTATGCCTTCCTGTTTCGCATCGAAACGGCGAAGAAAGCCGAAACGCGTCAGAAGCGCATCCAGCAATTTGTGGAGATGTTGGCAAAAGGGGAAACGCTCTAAAACGCGCCGCTTGCGCCTCATTTTGCCGATTTTTGGGCTTTTTTCCCATTTTCAGCCTCGGTTTTCAGAAAGTGACCGTCGCTTTTGAAAAAGCTAGGTTAGCTTTCCAAAAAGCGACGGTAGCTTTTTAAAAAGTGACTGTAGCTTTTCGAAAAGCTACGGTAGCTTTTTGGAATAGAAGCGCCCAAAACGGCAGATTAAGCCATTCCAGCCTCGATTCTGACCGTCGTTTCCGTTTTTGCCTTCCGCGCAGGGCGAGTTCTAGTAAAATCGTTCGGGCAACGCTCAGAGAGATATTTTATTAAGAGTAGAGGAGTTTAACAATGAAGACAGGAATTGTCGGCAGCGGCTTTGTCGGTGCGACCGCCGCCTATGCCTTGGTGATGCGCGGCGTAGGGCGGCGCGTCGTTTTAGTGGATATGAACAGGGCGCGCGCCTCGGCAGAAGCAGACGATATTTTGCACGCCGTCCCTTTTGCGCATCAATTGGAAGTGACAGTGGGTGATTATGCCGATCTCGCCGATTGCAAGGTGGTGGTGGTTTCGGCAGGTGTGGGACAGAAACCGGGGGAGACGCGCCTCGAACTGTTGGGGCGCAACGCGAAAGTCTTCGAGCAGGTCATCCCCAATATTTTGAAATATGCTCCCAATGCGATTCTGTTGATCGCTACCAACCCAGTGGATGTGATGACCCACATCGCCGCATACTACGCGGGACAGTTGGGCGTCCCATCGAGCCGCGTCATCGGGACGGGAACGACGCTCGATACGGCCCGTCTGCGGACGTTGCTGGGGCGTCGCCTCAAAGTGGATTCGCATCACATCCATGCCTATGTTTTGGGGGAGCATGGCGATTCAGAAGTCCTGCCGTGGTCGCTTGTGACGGTGGGAGGAATTCCGCTCGATGAGTTTTGTACCGGGCTTGAGATTTCGATCTGCCCGGATGAT
This sequence comes from Anaerolineales bacterium, assembly GCA_023382575.1. Lineage (GTDB taxonomy): Bacteria > Chloroflexota > Anaerolineae > Anaerolineales > Villigracilaceae > Villigracilis. Next base: position 7,535 of record JAHDWC010000021.1, on the reverse strand, counting down.
TATGCCGAGATCGATGAAAGGGTCCGCCGCGCGGCGTATCATATCATTGAAGGCAAAGGCGCAACGTATTATGGTATTGGCAGTGCCATTGCCCGCATCGTGGAAGTCATTCAACAAGATGAACGCTCCATCCTGACGGTTTGTACATCCATGCCCGATGTGGCTGGCGTTAAGAACGTGACAGTATCGCTTCCAAACCTGATTGGCGGCGAAGGCATCATCCAAACCTTTTACCCGAACCTGAGTCCGCAGGAGATGGATGCCTTGCGCACCAGCGCCCAAGTGGTGCGTTCTGCCATCGATGCGTTG
>JAHDWC010000021.1:0-7216 GCA_023382575.1 Anaerolineales bacterium | reverse complement strand
TCCATGCAGGCGGCGTACATTCAGTATACTTTTGGTCACAGAAAGGAAGAGAAATGTCAAACCGCTATAAGATTCGTCAAAACCTGCTCTCCATCGGAGATGATTTCTGGATCGAGAACGCCAAAGGGCAAAAGGTTTTCAAAGTGGACGGCAAAGTCCTGCGCATCCGCAAGACGCTGGTCTTTGAAGATGCCAACGGCAGAAAATTGGCTCAGATCAAAGAGCGATTGCTCGCTCTCAAAGATACGATGGTGGTCGAAGACGCCAATGGGAAGGACATTGCCACGATCAAAAAGGCGCTCATTGCTCCGCTGCGCGACAAGTGGAATGTCAGTGTCAAAGATGGAGAAGATTTGGTGGTGCAAGGCAACATCCTGAACCTGGAGTATTCCATCAAGCAAGGGCGCACGAAGGTCGCGGAAGTGTCTAAGAAGTGGTTTTCGCTCACCGACACCTACGGCGTTGAGATCGCCGACGGTCAGAATGAGATCCTCATGCTCGCGATTGCCGTCGCTGTGGATATGATGGCGCACGACGAAGCTTGACGCATGCTAATAATGCTTTTCGATGCCGCCAAAGCCGAATAATTTATTCTTTTCGGTCATCTCGATGAAGTGACGTAAACGCTTCTGAAATTCTTCGGGACGGTTGCGTGCCCCTTCGATGAAGGCGACGCGAATTCGAATGTAGGAATCTGAGAACGCCTGGAAATGTTTCCAGGCGTTTTTGTTTGCCTTGAGCGCCTTCAAAATATCGGGCGAAATGACGAACTCTTTATTCAAGAGATCGCCTAAAGAAGCGACCACTTCCTTGATGACCTTTTTCCTGGCAACCAAATACCTCAGCCGCTCGATATTGGCTTGAGAATAGCCGGCTTTGGGTCTGCGCGGCGAGAATCGTTGGGCGGTTTGCTCCTCATCCAATTTCTTGGCGATGCTGTCGATCCAGCCGAAGCAGAGGGCTTCTTCCACCGCGTCGTTATAGGTGATGCGCGCCTTGCCGGTCGCTTTTCTGGGATAGACCAACCAGATCTCTTTTTCGGTTTTGTAATGTGTCTTCAGCCAGTCGCGCCACTCTTTGCGGTCTGTGACATACAAAGTTTGGGAAATGTCCATGCTTTACCGCCGCAGTTTGTATTGGTTCTGCACAAATCCGTTCTTGAACGATTGGGATGTCAGCAATTCCAGTTGGACGTCCTTGTCCAACGCACCGAAGAGCGGCAGTCCTTCACCGATTAGGATGGGAATGGTGGTGATGGTCATTTCGTCCACCAGGCCTTCGCGCAGAAAGCGTTGGATGGTCACGCCGCCGTCGAGGTAGATCTGTCGGCTTCCGCGCCGCTCCAGTTCGCGGATCAGCTCGCGGGGTGAGAGATGAAGCGCTTCGGCTTTGTCGCTCAGTTCAGGGGCGAGGGTCAGATCCCGACTGGTCAATACGATCACTTTTTTGTCATAATGCCAGCCGCCAAAGCTGAGGACTTTTTCGAAGGTGTTGCGTCCCATGACGATGTGGTCGATGGTGGACATGAATTTGGCGTAGCCGGAATCTTCGCCGCCTTCGTCTCCCGTGGGCAGCCAGTCGATGTCGCCGTTTTTGCGGGCGATGAAACCATCGAGGCTGGTGGCAATATACACTGAAACTTTAAGGCTCATTTTCTCTCTCCGGGTGGTTTTGTTTTTGCGATTATATAACAACTGGATGTGCAACACCTTACCAAACTGTAAAACATCTTTTTGTTGCCTTATGTTATTATGCTGAAAACCGATAAAGGCAAACCTGCCGAAAGGCAGCGACGCAAAGCCATGGGTCTACCGATGTTGCCCAACATCCACGATTGCCAGGCCGCCGAATTAAGAAACATTGACATCATCGCGCATGCTATCTTTGGCGGCTGGTCATTCCACGCCGTCTTTTTAATTCATAGGCTTTGCATTTCTTTCTAAGGAAGAGATAAGAATGGAAAAGCAACAGCCTAAAAATTTCAATCCGCCAATCTTGAAGCTGATCTCTGTGGTTTCAGGTGCATATCTTTTATATTATCTTTGGTGGCGCGTTACAGCCACTCTGGCGCCTGATGCGCCGATTTTTTCGTGGGTATTATTTCTTGCAGAAGCCTTTGGGGTTTTCAACTATCTCTTGTTCTCCTGGATGACCTCCAATATTGCCCCATCCCTGCCGTTTCAAAAGCTGCGGGAGGAAAATCTGAAGGTTGATGTTTTCATCCCAACCTACAATGAGGATATTGACATCCTTGAGGCGACCTTGGTCGGGTGTAAAAACATCCGGTATCCACATCGGACCTACCTGCTGGATGATGGAAACCGACCAGCCGCTCGTGAATTGGCGGCGCGGCTTGGTGCCGACTATATTGCGCGTCCCACCCATGAACATGCCAAGGCGGGCAATATCAATTACGCGTTAACTCAAACGGACGGCGATTTCATCGTCATTTTGGATGCGGACATGGTTCCGCAACCCGAATATTTGGATCGAACCCTTGGCTATTTTGATGATGAAAAAGTTGCCCTGATTCAATTGCCGCAGGAATTCTATAACCAGGATTCGATTCAACACGCGTCCAATACGCCCTCATGGCACGAGCAGGCGCTCTTCTTCCGTGTGATCCAACCGGGAAAGAATTACACCAACAGCGCATTTTGGTGCGGAAGTCCATCCGTCGTTCGCCGGAGCGCCTTGGAGGACGTGGGTGGAGTTGCAACAGAAACCATCACAGAGGATATTCACACAACAGTCCGCTTGCATAGCCGTGGCTGGAAGACACTCTACGTCAACGAACCTTTGGCATATGGGATCGCGCCGCAGACGATGGAATCTTTCCTGCTTCAACGCCTGCGGTGGGCACAAGGGACGATGCAGTTATATCGCAGCAAGGAAAGTCCGCTTTGGAAGCGCGGGCTGACGTGGAAGCAGCGACTGTCTTATCTATCCAGTTTTCTGGCTTACTTCGAGTCATTTCAGAAGTTGGTGCTGGTACTTACCCCGGTCATTATCCTGACGTTGAAGGTTTTCCCCATGCAGGTCAGCGTCGGCGATTTTCTGCTGAGGTGGATTCCTTATTTTGCTTTGAACTTTCTTGCCAATCAAATCGGCGGACGCGGCGTCTTTCAATATTTTAAAACTGAAAAATACAATATCCTTAAGATGGTTGTGTTTATTCAATCCACTCTGACGCTGGTTCACAATAAAAAGCTCAAATTTAAAGTAACGCCCAAATCGGTGGATGCGTCTGTCTACATGAAGGAGAGCCGCGCCCTTCGTTCCTATATGGCGATTGCCGGGATCTTGGCGGGTTCCATGGTGTATGGCATTTTGGAAATTTTCTCCCTCCATGAATGGACTCTTTCGTGGGATGTATTCTTTATCGCCTTCTTCTGGGCAGCGTACAACGATTACATTATCCTCTTTGCCCTGCTTGAAGTCTTTGGTAAAAAGCATGAACGCAAGCATTATCGTTTCCCGGTCAACCTGCATGGGACGTTAACTGCCAAATACCCAGCCGGATATTTAACGCAGATAAAAATAATAGATTTGTCGATGGCTGGCGTTGGCTTTGTCCTCGATAAGACCATTCCACTTGGTTTTTATGGATTACGCATTCAGATGCAAGTCCCCGGCTTTGGTACACTGTCGCTGCCGCTTGAGAATATTCACTATCAGCGTACGCAGAATTCGAGCGCGGTCACAGTAGGTGCATCTTTGACCCATGTTCAAGACAGCGAACGTGAGAGATTGATCGAGTTTCTGTATATCAACCTGGCGCGCACAGACACAGAACTTAATTGTCGCGTTATGGATTGGGATCCCTTCTCTCAACTTCGAAAATATTTAAAGAGGCTTTTACCCGTCACACGATGAGATTGTGATATTGAAAGATAGAGCGCGTATAATGTTTATATGACGCTCTATCTTGGCTGTCCGATCTGGTCATTCAAAGGCTGGGTGGGAAGTTTCTATCCCAAAGGTACCAAGCCCACAGACTTCCTGCATGAATATGCACAGCGCTTGACGACCATTGAGGGCAACACTACGTTTTATGCCATCCCTGCCGCAAAGACGATCGAGTCGTGGGCGGAACAAACGCCAGAGACCTTCCGTTTTTGTTTGAAGATTCCCAAAGCCATCAGTCACAATGGAATATTGAAGGATTATATCGACCGGGCTGCTGAGTTCGTGAATATCATGCGTCCGCTCGCTTCGCGGCTCGGACCGATGTTTTTGCAGCTGCCTCCCAGTTATTCTCCCAAGCTGATAGCGGACCTTGCCGCTTTTCTCGCCGCCTTCCCCAAGGATGTACGCCTTGGCGTGGAAGTGCGTCACCTCGACTGGTTCGAGGACGAGCATCGTAATGCACTCAATAAACTTCTCGCCAATCACAATATGGAGCGTGTGGTGATCGATACCCGCCCTATCCGTGAATTGGCAGGGGATGAGAGCATCAAAGGCAGTGCATATGAAAGTCTGCTTGAAGCGCGTGAACGTAAACCGAACGTGCCGGTCTTTGAAGAAGTCACCGCAGACTTTACCTTCCTGCGTTTCATCGGTCACCCTGAGATGAGCCACAACCAGCCTTGGATGAACGAATGGACTCCCAGAATCGCTGACCAGTTATCGGCGGGGCTTGATGCGTTCGTCTTTTGTCATTCCCCCGATAATTTGCTGGCTCCATTCATTGCAAAAGAATTCCATCAACAAATTTCCTCCCGAATCAAAATCGCCCCACTCCCGTGGGACGACCTTGAAACGCCGAGCGAGCCATATCAACCAACATTATTCTAGCTTTTTGCTTTCACTTTGCTCATGGCATACTCTGCCAACGCTGTAATCGTCAATGACGGATTCACGCCGGGGTTGGCGGGCATGACCGAACCGTCGATCACGTATAAGCCGGGGTAATTATGAATTTCAAAGTCCTCGTTAATTAAACCTTCATCGGCATGTTTGCCAATCGGTGCGCCGCCAAGGATGTGTGCAGTGGTGGGCAGGTTGAGCAGGTTCTCGCCAATGGAGCCAAGTGCCACGCCGTTTGTACGTTTGGCAAATTCCTTGGTCACTTCATGCGAGCCTTCCACCTGCGCGTTGATGGTGTAGCCAGGTTCTTCCTCTGCCACCATGCCCGTGCGGAAAAGCGTGAAAATACTTTTACCGATCTTGAAACGCATACGGTTATCAGCATGTTGCATGACGAGCAGAATGGTCACATTGTGCGCCCAACCGGGGAGAAAGAGCGCCTTGGCAAAATCAATTGGGTGGGTGAGCGCCCAGCCAAAGAAATTGAGTAAACGGCGTGGGATGCTGAAATTTTTATCGATCAAGGGCGCGGCGAGGAAGCGCATCAACGATGAGCCATCGGGGTAACGCACCGGTTCGATGCGCGTGATTTCATCGTGGTTGTAGATGGATGAAATGGATACACCTTCCGAGTAGTTTATATCGGATTTGCGTGCCACGCTTCCGAGCAGACCTTCGGAGTTGGTCCTCACCATCGTCCCCAGTTTCGCTGAAAGTTTCGGCAGTGACTTCTTCACATCACGTAGGTTGAGGAGTAACTTCATCGTTCCCATTACGCCTGCCGAGAAAATAACATTCTTTGCGTGGACTGTCTTCGTTTGCTTGAAAAGTTTGGTTGAATCGCGGAAGGTGATTTCGTAACGCGCTTCGCTGACCATTGACGATTGACCATCGACCATCGTCAGCGGTCGAACGTCGGTAACTTCCACTTCAGAACGAACTTCTGCTCCACGCTTCTCGGCAAAGTACAGATAATTTTTCGGCAATGTATTCTTGGCGTTATGTCTACATCCCACCATGCAGCCGCCACAGTGTTGACAGCCCGCTCTTGCGGGACCTTCGCCGCCGAAGTAGGGGTCTGGGACGGTGACACCAGCCTCCCCGAAGAATGAGCCGACATCCGTCGCGCGGAAGGTGTGACCCATGCCGCGTTCCTCCGCCATTTCTTTGAGTAGCAAATCCGCTTTCCAAAGTTTTGGATTGCGTGCCACGCCGAGCATCCTTTTCGCGGTTTCGTAGTGTGGCTTGAGCAGTTGTCCCCAAGGCACGGGCGAGTTCCATGCGGGAGTGGCGAAGGTTTCAGCGGTGGGGACTTCGAGCACGTTGGCATAACCGAGACTGCCGCCGCCCACGCCCGCCCCGTGCAAGACCATGACTCCTTTGAGAATACTGATCTGCAAAATGCCATGTGCACGAATGGCGGGCATCCAAAGATATTTCCAATATTGCCAGTTGGATTTTGCAAAGTCTTTATCTTCGAATCGTTTGCCTTTTTCGAGAACGAGAACCGAGTAGCCTTTTTCGGTCAAACGCATGGCGGATACGCTTCCACCAAACCCCGAACCGATGATCACATAATCGTAAACTTGCGTCATCTGTGTGCCCTCCGCGTTGAGTTGGCGTGATTATAGCATTTGTCACTTGCATTTGTTTTGGTGAGGACTATTATAGAATTGAGGAACCATTTTCCATGAAGATCGAAACCATCGTCCATTGGCTGGGCGGGTTGATAACGCTTGTCGTTCTTATCATTTTATTCTACGGAATTTGGCGTGGCACGCGGCAAAAGATGGGGCATGCCACCGGACATGCCGGGCAGCTTCTCCGATCTTCCCTGTTCTATTTTCTTGCCTCGTTGTTTTTCTTTGGATTAAGCTATTTGGGCTGGATTCGCATCCAATGGACTATCTCACCCCAAGCTCGCCTGTGGATGTTGATACTCGGCTCTTTTTTGTTTTTTCCTGGGATGGCGCTTCTGTTATGGACTCGTCTGACACTTGGTCGTAATTATTTTGTCTCTACTACGATGGGTGTTCAGCTATTCGCAGATCACCAACTGGTAACAACAGGTCCCTATGCCGTCATCCGTCATCCCATGTATGTAGGGCTGATCCTTGCGGCGTGGGGCGCTTGGTTGATATATTTCACATGGACGACGGTTTACTTTGCTGTTTTTGCCCCCTTTCTGGCGTTTCGCGCTTATCGTGAAGAACAAGCACTATCCGCAGAGTTTGGCGATCAATGGCGGGATTATTGCAAGCATGTTCCAGCATTCATTCCAAAACTAAAAAGGTGACAGTCATCTCGCAGACGACTGTCACCTGACTAACTACCGAAACGGACACACATCCGCAGGCACGTAGGTGTGACTTTGCGAGCCGTGATAATCACTGCCGAGCGGAGTCAG
>JAHDWC010000020.1:31481-33760 GCA_023382575.1 Anaerolineales bacterium | reverse complement strand
ATGAACAATGATCTGGTCGCCATACTTGAGCGACTTCAACGCTGCGAATGGACCCGCCAGTCCGCTGGCGTTGGTGACATGCGCGGTGAGCACGGAATTGCCTGTCCAGGTGGGGAAGGCAGTGCCATTGAGCCAGCCAGTGTTGTTACCCAGCCAGGTCACATCCCAGGTGTTATCCTTGTTCTGCGGCACGCCGACGATGGATGACGTTACCTTTAATGAAGGGATCTCCAGCCACAGATCGCCAAGTTCGGCGTAGGCAAGAGTGGCAGGCTGAGCTGGAAGGGTGGTCATTTTGTTCGGGGCAAAACCAGTTGCAGGGAGAGAAGAGGCGACGGTTTTATCCGTTTCTTCTTCAATTGCGGATGGGTTTTCAGTAGATGTCGCATTTACGACTACGTCAAAAATGTAATCTGTACCGGGGGTGATGCCATCTCCAGATAACGGAAGACCATTGAGGTCTACAATTGAGGTGGTACCACAAACAAAGAGGCGATAGTTGCCAGCTGGAAGGGTGCTATTCAATGTCACTACTGCTGTGTTGGGGACATAGGAGACATGGCTAATGTTCACGAGAGTATCGTTGGAATTGAAGCCGCTGACACAAGATATGGTATCGAAAATACCATTTGCACCTTCTTCCACCAGCAAATAGTTGGCAGGGTTAGTAACATCATCTGAATTTGAACCGCCGCCGCTGTTACTCACATTTTCGCTGAAGGTGACTGCAAAAAAGGTCGGACCTGTAAGGGTATATACCGCTTGTAAGGTGTTGGCGGCTACCGTAAAGGTTGTACCATTAATGACAATATTATGCTGCCCAGCGATGGAATTCGCCCCGCCAACAATTGGGAGGGAGAGTACAGCATCGATATTCGCACCTGAGCGGATGAGGGCGCCATTCAAAACAAGCGCATTGACGGAGGCGTAGTCCAGATCAGGGGTTTGGTCACCGGGTTGTACGGTGTAGATAAAGGTCAGGGTATCCGCCCCAGAACCGGAGACGTATGAAGCGATGCGATCTGTAGAGCCGGTCTCCAGGAGAATGGTAGGTATGCCTCCACTTGTATCTACGGTAACATTTTGGTCAAAGGTTATCGTGACAAATATCTGGTTGCCGATGGTGTAGATGCCATTCGGATTGGTCACGTTCAATCGCGTCACTATAGGATTAGCTTGAGCGAATACTATGACATTGAATGTGTCAGTGACCGACCCGCCGTTTCCATCGCCGGCTATCACATCAATGAGAATTGTCCCAACATCCCCATTGGTGGGTATACCACTGAAGGTGCGCGTGAACGCATCGAAAGACAACCAACCGGGTAACACGCCACCGCCTGATAATTGAGCAGAATATACAAGGGTGTCGCCTACATCCGGGTCACTGAAAGTATTGGCAGGGAATTGATAATTAAAAGTTGTATTTTCAAACACATTCTGATCTGGAATAGGGTTGTTGACCACAGGCGCATCGTTGGTATTCATAACCATTAGGTCGAAATTGTCAGACACACTCTGGGAGCCATCACTGGCAGTGACTTGAATGGTGATCGTGCCCACATCGCTGTTGGTTGGCGTGCCACTAAACGTGCGCGTGATCGGATCAAAGGATAACCAGCCGGGCAGTGCTCCACCACCTGCCAACTGCGCAGAGTAGGTTAGGATGTCGCCAACATCTGGATCGCTGAAAGTTGTTGCAGAAAACTGAAAGTTGAAAATCGCATCTTCATTAGCAGATTGATTAGGTATCGGATTGGCAACGAAGGGCGCACCATTGGCATTTCCCACCACAATGCTAAATGTATCTGTGATAGTGCCACTATTGCCATCATTGGCAACCACATCAACAGTGACAGTTCCAATATGAGCACTGGTGGGAGTCCCACTAAAAGTGCGAGTAGCACCATCAAAGGACAACCATGCCGGAAGCGCCCCACCGCCTGCCAACTGTACGGTGTAGGTCAAGGTATCACCTACATCCGGGTCGCTGAAAGTATTGATCGGGAATTGGTAATTAAATACCGTGTTTTCGAATGCATTTTGGTCAGGAATAGGATTGGCAACCACAGGGGCATCATTGGTGTTCGCAATGATCAGGTCAAAATTATCAGATGCGCTTTGACTGCCATCATTGGCGATGACCTGAATGGTGATCGTCCCCACGTCACTGTTGGTCGGTATGCCACTAAACGTGCGCGTGGTGGGATTAAAAGACACCCAACCAGGCAGTGCCCCACCACCTGCCCGTCTTCTTCGGCCACCAGCGAGAGCGTAAC
>JAHDWC010000020.1:0-31471 GCA_023382575.1 Anaerolineales bacterium | reverse complement strand
GAGTAGGTCAGGGTGTCGCCAATATCCAGGTCATTGAAAGTGTTCGCAGCGAATTGGAAGTTGAAAGGCGAATCTTCAGTTGCGTTCTGGTTGGGAATCGGATTTGCAACGACGGGAGCATCGTTTACCGCGTTAACCGTGATATTGACCGTATCCGTATCTGTCAGTACACCGCCCGCACCATTAAACCCCTGGTCACTTGAAGTCATGGAAAGTACTGCCGTGCCGTTGTAATGGGTATTTGAGTTGAATGTGAGAATGGAAAGTGCATTATTTATGTCGGTTAGTGATCCGGTAAATACCAATGAACTATCCGCTGTCCCATCCCCGGTAATAAAACTCAGCCCAGTAATGCCAGCCAGCGTCAATGTGCCATTTGTGACCGAGAGCGTGATCTCAAGATTGCCTGCAGCTACATCTGCATCACTGACGGATATCTGGTTGCTGCTCCCTGCACTGAATACCAGGGCTGTATCTTCATTTATACTCTGTGACCCAGGGACTGTATTGATCGGCGCATCATTAATTGCTGTAGTGTTGATCACAGCCGAATCGCTACCTGTCGAGAATCCATCATCCGCGGTTATTGTGAGCGTTACGGTTGATGCTGGGGTATCGTCATTAAGGAGATACACAAGGCTTCCGCCTGAGCTGCCTGCGAATAGTTCATTCAGCTGTGTAATCGTCCCAGTCAATTCAAGATTGGATGTGCCATTTCCTGAAACAATGGATACTCCTGTCGCACCAACATTGGCTGTGAATTGACTGTTTGTATCGCTTCCTGCTACGGTGACAGTTAATGGATCCCCATCAGCATCACCAACACTGATGCCTGTGCCATGCAAATTGAGACTGATCTGTTCATTTGTAAAGTAATCTACAGGGGTGATCGTAACGGTGGGAGAGCTTCCAATAAATTCAAACGCACCTACATCACAGCCTGCGCCTCGCGGACGGGTCACACCGCGCTGGTCTAATCCGCCTACAGGCGCGCTAGCACAAGTTGCAGCATCCCCCGCATCGATGGCAACTGAACCGGGTAGCAGCGCAATGGTTTGGGTTGCTCCGCCGTTATCTGCTAATGCAGAATCCAGATTGAGCATGGCTGAGGTGACCGAAGTTGCCGAGGCACAAGTTGTATCTGTGGCTAGATTATCTGTTCCGGCAGTGAGGGTGCCAGATGCTGTGACATTACAATTCAACTGGGCAAAACCGGTTGTGGCAATGATCGTATTCTTAAGTGTGATGGAACCGAAATTGACGCTCAAATTTCCGCCTGCGCTGGCTCCATTATCTGAAAAAGTACTGTTGTTTATTATTGTAGTTGCTACAGGATCGTGGTTATATAATGCCCCACCCAGTTGGGCGGCACTATTATCGGTAAAGGTGCTGTTGGAGATATTCGAAGATCCCTCATAATCGGTAATTGCCCCACCATTCACCGCACTATTTGAAACAAAAGTGCTATTCGTTATTGTCATGATATTGTTGTTGATAATAGCCCCCCCATAACCGAGACTGCCAGCACTGCTGTTACTGGAAAATGTACTATTTGTGATCATCACAATTCCACCATTGTACAGAGCACCACCCCCAAGGTTGTCTGTTGCATAGTTACTGCTTAAGGTGCTGTTGGTGAGGTACAGCGTACCTGCGCTTCCGATCGCCCCCCCAACACAGCCATTACAAGAACCATTTGACAGGGTAATATTCTGCAGGGTCACGGTTGCCCCGCCATTTATTTGGAAAAATCTAAAATCAGGTGTGCCAACAACGGATGAACGGGAAATGGAGAAGCCATTTCCATTGATCGTCAGCGCATTTCCCCCGTCGCTGGTAATAACCGGAAGACCATTATCTCCATTGTTTACCGCAGTGAGGACGATATCGGCGGTTAATGTAATAGTGTCATTCTCGCCATTGGAATTGGCAATGGCAATCGCATTGATCAAGCCTATGGCAGTTCCAATATTGTAGCTGGCAGCATGGGCTGGGGTGACAGTCACCGCACTGCCCAGTAAGGAAAATAAAATTGCAATAACAACAACTGCGCGAAACGATTTCATCCAAACTCCTCCATTAAAAATACTGAGTAAAGTCGTTCAATTATAGGGTTGGAGTTTGGTTTTCGTAAGGGCAATGAGACCTCTAAAATTGTTGAGACTTTGGATCCTCTCATTTCCTATGCCAGATCACTTATTCCCCACCATCGTTTTATAAAGATCTTTACCAACGACGAGCGTAGTTGGCGAAATCAGAACTAGAATTTCTGCATGTTGAAAACATGAATGATCTGGTGACGTTTAATATCTGCGTCTGTCAATGTTGAGAATCATTGAAGATGGGAATCATGTATAACTCAAAGGCAGCACATGCCGATGCAAGCTGGATGCTGTAATCGGTCAGTTTGGGATCCTTTGGCTTCAAGTTCAAGGCACACGCCGAGAAATACACTTTCTTGCTGTGACTGGTAAGCCTTACTAAATGACAGTTACATGGCACATCTAAAAGATTGCTTCTATGATTTGGTCAAAACAATCTTTTTCATTCGCACTGCCCCATCTGTTCATATCCTTCGCAACTTATAGTAAAATAAGACAGCCGGGGCGATGGCGGAATCGGCAGACGCAACAGACTTAAAATCTGTCGTTGGTAACAACGTGAGGGTTCGACCCCCTCTCGCCCCACTGTGGTCATTGCGACGCTGAAACCAGATTGTTGCAATGACATTTGCATCTAAAAGGCAGACCATGTTCTTTACTCGCCAGCAACTTGAGGAGATCGAAGATAAGAGCCTTGCGCCGTACGGCACGCGCAGCAAGGATACCAAAGGCCGCGCCTATCTCGACAGCGAGCCTGAATATCGCACATCCTTCCAGCGTGACCGTGACCGCATCCTGCACACCACAGCTTTCCGCCGCCTCGAATACAAGACACAGGTCTTCATCAATTTCGAAGGCGATCATTTCCGCACCCGCCTCACCCACACATTGGAAGTTGCCCAGATCGGGCGGACGCTTGCCCGCGCCCTTGGCGGCAACGAAGACCTGGTCGAAAGCATTTGTCTCGCCCATGATCTTGGTCATTCCCCCTTTGGACATTCCGGCGAAGTCATCCTCGCCCGCTTGATGAAAGATCATGGCGGCTTCGACCACAACAAGCAATCTCTGCGCATCGTCACGGAACTGGAACAACGCTACCCTGAATTCCCTGGGTTGAATCTCACCTGGGAGGTGCGCGAAGGCATGGTCAAGCATGAATCGGAATATGACATCTCAGATGCGCGTGATTTCAACCCTGACCTGCGCGGCAACCTCGAAACTCAAATTGCCAACGTCGCCGATGAGCTCGCCTACACCACTCACGATCTGGATGATGGTCTGCGGTCTGGGATGCTTGGAACGCAAATTCTCAATGGCGTTGCCTTGTGGGAAATCCTGCGCGAAACCTACAACTGGCAGGGCCCGCTTCTAAACGACGTGGAGCGTCATCGCATGATCCGCCAGCTGGTCGGCATTATGGTCACAGACATGGTCAAGGCAACTGATGCGCGGCTGAAGGAAAGCAAGGTCACCTCCGCGTTGGATATTCAAAAATTGAAACATAACGTGGTCGGCTACAGCGAAGAAATGCAACGCCGCAACCGCGAACTAAAAGACCTGCTCTATGCCAGACTATACCGTCATTTCCGCGTTGTACGGATGCAGGTCAAAGCAGAACGCATCATCTCGGACCTGTTCCACGCCTACCGCGAAGAGCCGACCATGCTCCCGGAACACGTCCAATTCTTCGTCGAGAAGCGCGGACTGGAACGAACAATTTGTGATTACATCGCTGGAATGACCGACCGTTATGCCATCGAAGAACATCAAAAGCTCTTCAACCCTCTTGAAAAACCATAATTGATTTTGGTTTTGAAAGGGGGCATCGGAAACATCATCGATCCACCTGTTTACATTGAAATGCCCCAACAACCATCTTTGGAAAGGAGAAAGCCATGTCTCAACCCAACTATCTGACCCCGGAAGGTGAAGCCAAACTCAAGGCCGAACTGGAAGATCTGAAAGGTCCGCGCCGCGAGGAACTTGCCCAGCGCTTGCGATCAGCCATTCAAATGGGCGACCTGTCGGAAAACGCAGATTATCACAAAGCCAAGGAAGACCAGGGCTTCCTCGAAGGGCGCATCAAAGAGATTGAAGCCATCCTGCGTAACTCGGTATTAATTGAAAAATCCGCCAATGTTGGCGTTGTCTCCATTGGGTCGCATGTGACCATTCAGGAGGATGACTTCGACCCGGAAACCTATCACCTGGTCGGTCCCGCCGAAGCGGATCCGCGCAACGGGAGAATTTCGCACGAATCCCCCATTGGGCGAGCTTTGATGGACAAAAAAGTCGGAGAGATTGCCGAGACGGAAACCCCCGGCGGCAAGATCAAATTCAAAATCATCAAAATCGAATAGCGCAAAAAAATCCCGCTCTTGTGAGCGGGATTTTTTATTTTCATTAACCCTGGCGTGGCCAGATCGCAAGTTCAAGCGTAATGCGTTCGAAGTAGCTGCTATCAGGCTGTGGACCTTTGCCATATTCAAGGTCTACCACTGTAGCAAGCAATTGCAGGGTGGCAGTCTCTAACAGCACCTGAGAATTCCGCTCAATGAGCACCAACTCACCCTTCGGTTCGAGGCGGGTGCGGATGCCAATGTCGCTGAACGCATGCTGAGACATCAACACCTTTGTAGCCGTCTTGATGTCGTTCTTGTCAAACAGCCAGATTTCCAGCGCGGTCACTTTCTTGGGTTCGCCCATGCCGATGATTTCGGCAACCCCTACGCCATATTCGCCGAGGAATTCGCCGGCTTGCGTATCAATGCTGAAGGATTCGTCATACAGATCGTCGCCCAACACATAGGTGGTCATCGTCTGCGTGATCGGAGGCGCAAGTCCGAGTTCTTCGAAGTTCGTGCGGGCAGTGGTGCGATTGATCTCAGCGCCCTGCATCACAGCGGTCACTTCACCCGAACCGCGTTTGCCTAACAAACGGAACAGGTACATGCCGCCAGCGGCGACCACAGCCAGCAACAGAATCACGCCAAGCGCGATCAGAACTGTGCGCCCAACCGATGAGGTTGCCGCAGGCTCCTGAGTCGGCTGTCCGCCTTCCGCTGAAAGGACATTGGTCACCGTGTCACCATACATCTTGATGACTTCCGGGTTCAATGCGCCGGGATTATTCTGAATGTTCAGATAAGCCTGTTGCGCGCCCGTACCCAGATTCTTCCAACGTCCCACAGCCAAGCCCGGGTCCTGATTGACCAGGAAGGAGTCAATCGCCATACGCAGGTAATCTTCCTGCAAATCAGCTCGCAGGTACGAGGGCGTCGCATCCTTAAATTCTTTCGGGTCGATCACATAGCCCCACAAAAGCCCCAACAACAAACCGCCAATGAAGAGGGCTACAGGCAGGATGGGTATTTTTTTCAACAAAGCAACAATGAACTGCATATTGGACTCCTTCACGTGTACGCTTTGGGTAGATTATACAACGTAATTATCACTATCCGCATGGCAGAATAATTGCTTTGGAAGGCTGCGCCTCAGACTCCGCCCGAGGCGATTCCAACCAGCCAGCGGATCAAACACTTTCGGGGACGATCTCTTCCAGCAGGAACGATTCGGAGCAATTCGTACACTGCGCCTCACGCTTATTCGCCACCACCAGCAAGCCATTACACTTCGGGCAGGGCTTGGCAAGCGGTTTCTTCCAGGACGTGAAATCACAATTCGGGTAATTGGCACAACCGTAAAAAGTACGTCCCTTGCGGGTTTTACGCTCCACGAGGTCGCCGCTATCTTTCGGGCACGAAACGCCGATCTTCTCCAGCCAGGGTTCGGTATAGCGACAGGTTGGGAAGTTGGCACACGAGATAAATTTGCCAAAGCGCCCATAACGGATGACCAACTCGCCACCATCATCTGGGCAAGTCCGTCCGATGGGTTCGGGCTCAGTCTTGGCGACGGGCATCTCAGCTTGCGCTTTTTTCACATCTTCCGAGAAAGGTGTATAAAATTCGCGGATAGCATCCGTCCATGCCATTTCACCTTCGGCGATCTTATCCAAGTCTTCTTCCATGTGAGCAGTGAAATTCAGATCCACCACCTCGGGGAAGTATTGAATCATCAAGTCATTGACTTGAATGCCAGTATCCGTGGGCATCAAACGTTTTTCTTCCCGCAAAACATATCCGCGCTGTTGGATGGTCGAAATCGTCGGCGCATATGTGGAAGGACGTCCAATGCCGTTCTCTTCCAAAGCCTGCACCAGCGAGGCTTCGGTGAAACGCGGCGGGGGTTGCGTAAAATGCTGTTCAGGGATCAGACGTACTAATTCCTGTTTTTGTCCTTCCACCACGCCAGCCGGAATCTTGACATCTTCTTCGTCTTCGCTAGTTTTAGCATCTTCATTTTTGGCTTCTTCGTACACGACCAAAAAGCCGGGGAATTTCACTGCCGAGCCGGAGGCACGAAGAAGATATTCATGTTCATTTGTCTTACCGGTCACTTCCACTTGAAGCGTGTCATACACTGCCGCTTCCATCTGTGAAGCGATAAAGCGCTGCCAGATGAGGCGATATAACTTGAACATGGCCGGGTCAAGAAATTCTTTGACCTTTTCCGGGTCGCGCATCGCCGCGGTGGGACGAATCGCTTCATGCGCCTCTTGCGCATTAGCAGATTTGGTCTTGTACGTGGGCGGCTCAGACGGGAGAAAATCCGCGCCATATTTTCCGCTCACATAGTCACGTGCCTCTTTCTGCGCAATGGCAGAGACGTTGGTCGAGTCGGTACGCATGTAGGTGATGAGACCTGTCGTGCCACCTTCACCGACATCCTGACCTTCGTAGAGTCCCTGCGCGAGTGCCATGGTGCGCTTGGCAGTAAAGCCAAGTTTGCGCGAAGCCTCCTGCTGAAGTGTGGATGTGGTGAATGGCGCAGAGGGTTTCCGTCGCCGCTCTCCGCGTTTGACCTTTGTAATGGAAAACGCCGCAGTCTCGAGGTCAAAGAGAAGCGGTTTAACCGTCTCTTCATTGGGCAGTTCGGGTTCCTTGTCATCCACGCGGACGAGTTTGGCGATAAAGGAAGATTTCAACTTCTCCGGTTTAAACTCAGCATGGATGGTCCAGTATTCGACGGGTTTGAAATCGTCAATCTCGCGCTCGCGGTCAACGATGAGGCGCAGCGCCACCGATTGAACACGACCAGCCGAAAGCCGCCCGCGGACTTTTTCCCACAAGATGGGGCTAATGCTGTATCCAACCAGACGATCCAATACACGGCGCGCCTGTTGAGCATCGACAAGGTTCATGTCGATGTTGCGCGGATGCGAAAACGCCTCTGCCACGGCGGGAGCGGTGATCTCATGGAAGACGACGCGTTTGGTGCGTTCGGGGTCGATCTCCGCCGCTTTCATCAAATGCCAGGAAATGGATTCACCTTCACGGTCGGGATCGGTGGCGAGGTAAATCTCTTCGGCTTTCTTCGCAAGCTGTTTGAGTTCCTTGACAACTTCCTTCTTTTCATTAGGTACGCGATACTTTGGCTCGAAATTGTTTTCCACATCCACAGAAAGTTGAGATTTCAACAAGTCGCGCACATGCCCCACCGAAGCGCGGACTGTGTATCCTTTGCCGAGAAAACGTCCAACCGTCTTTGCTTTTGCCGGTGACTCAACGATCACCAGTTTGCCTTCGCGTACTTCCACTTTTTCAGGCTTGGGCGGCGGAGTCAAACCAGCATGGGCTTCAGTCTTGCCCATGCGAAAAATCTTCGTGCCGCAAACGGGACACACCCCGGTCGTCACAGCAGAGCCTCTGGCATTGAAGCCTGCAACTGGGTCTTTCACTTCCCGTTTTGCCTTGCACTTCATACAATATGCTTCCATCTAACCTCCAGCGTTCATCACGCTTTATTTGAAACAAACACAAATCCACCCCGTACGGGTACGGGATGGCACATTCTACAGCAGTTTTTCGTTTTTTTGCAAACGTCAATTTCGAACTTTGTGAAAAACATGCTTAAAGATAGGTTTCCTGGCGATGTTTTTTGAGATGTTCGACCACCTCTTTAACCTTTTGCGCCTGATCTGTCTTGCAAACCAACAGCACATCGCCAGTATCCACAATGACCATGTCATCCACGCCAATGGTGACCACGAGGCGGTCACTTCCACCGCCATAGATGAGCGTGTTGTGCGTCTCATGCGCGAGATGCAGGGCGGCATTGGTGGCAATGTTTCCATTCATATCCGGCAGCAACACTTCGAACAGCGACGACCATGAACCAACATCACTCCAGCCTAAACCACCCGCCGGTAGAACAGCGACGCGATCCGCTTTTTCCATGATGCCATAATCCACGGTTTCATTCTTCAAGCCGGGCCAACTCTTCTCAATGACCTCTTGTTGTTGAGACGTTCCCCACACCGCGCCGATGGACTTGAGCGCCTTGCCGAGTTTGGGCATCTGTCTGTTGATCTCAGACAGAATCGCATCCGCCCGCCAGATGAACATGCCGCTGTTCCAGGAATGATCTCCCATGTGAAGGAGTTTTTGTGCAGTCTGTTCGTCCGGTTTTTCTTTGAAACTCTTTACCTTGTAAACGGGATACTTGAAACTTCCATCCAGCGGCTTACCTTGTTGAATATATCCATATCCCGTGGAGGGCATGGTCGGGGTGATTCCCAATGTGACCAGATACCCTTCTTGCTCGGCAACGTCGAAAGCGGCACTCAGTAAATAATGGAACAGGTCCACGTTGCGGATGAAGTGATCCGAAGGCAAAATCGCCATGGACGCATCTGGGTCGCGCTTCTGCAAAACCATCGCAGCGAGTCCCACGACGGAAGCGGTTCCACGCGGGGAGGGTTCGATCAAATAATTTTCAGCAGGAATCTCAGGCGTTTGGATCTTCATCTCACGCGCCTGCTCCTCCACGGTCACGACCAGGATGCGCTCCGGCGGGAACATATTCTCCAGGCGCTTGACCGTGCTTTGAAATAACGTCTCCTGACCGATCAACGGCAGCAATTGTTTTGGATTATCTTTTCTGGAAACCGGCCACAGACGCGTTCCACCGCCTCCAGCCATGATGACTGCATAATGATGCTCAGACATTTTTATTCATTCACCTTGTATTGAGATGGGTCTTCACGGACAGCGACATAGTTCATCCCGCCGACCTGACGTACCATACCTTTCAATTCCATCAAGGCAAGGGTAGCAGAAACCTTTTCGATTGGCAAGTCGGCTAAATTGCGAATCTCGTCCACATGCACAGGCTCGGGACCCAAGACATCTAAAACACGCGCTTCGGTCTCATCCGATGGGACCAATTTTCGCACCATTTTCTTCTCACCGATGCGGGTCAAATCCAAGGCTTGCATCAGGTCGTTTGGCGATAGCAGAGGCAATGCCCCGTTCTGAATCAATTTATTCGTGCCCTTGCTTTGCGGCGCGAGGATACTGCCCGGCACAGCAAAGACCTCGCGTCCCTGCTCGGCGGCAAACTCGGCCGTGATCAATGCGCCACTGGTTTCAGCAGCTTCCACTACCACAACAGCTAAAGACAAACCGGAAATGATACGATTCCGCGGCGGAAAATTGGATGCATCTGGCGGTGTGCCGACAGCATAATCACTGATGATCGCGCCGCGCGTCATCATTTGCTCGGCCAGACCCCGATGCTCAGGCGGATAGATCTTATCCACGCCAGAACCGAGAACCGCCAATGTCCGCCCGCCAGCTTTCAGAGCGGTTTGATGCGCAATGACGTCCACTCCACGGGCAAGTCCGCTGATGATGGTGATACCATTTGCGGCGAGAAATGAAGCGATCTCTTCCGTCACCTGCCGCCCATATGGCGTGACCTTGCGCGTCCCAACAATGGCAACAGCGAAGACATCATCTGGAAGATATTCACCGCGCACATACAAAACTGGCGGCGGCTGATCGATCTCGCGTAGGCGTGCGGGATAGGATTCGTCCTGCCATGTAAAAATTTGGATTCCTTGCGCTTCGATCTTCGCCCAGACCTGATCCAGGTTAACTTGTTTTCTCGCCCCGAGAACGCGTTCCACCAACTTGGCGCCCAAGCCTGCCCGTGCAAGTTCGGCAGGGTCTGCCTTCCACGCAGATTCCAAATCACCAAAATAGGCGACCAGCCCCTGCATGCGGACTGCGCCTATACCTTTGATGAGATTGAATCCAATCCAGTATTTTTTATCGTCCATGATGGATTAAGATTTTATCACTCCCCAATTTGGTTTATGAATTTGGATTTATGAATCGCGTTCTTCGATCAATCCATCCAGCAGATGGACTTTCATGACACGATTTTCCATATCGGTTTCCAAGACCACAGAGGGGATGGCTGGCAGGAGAATTTCCTTATCCGCTTCGTTCTTCACGACATAGACATCATTTGCCCCAGTCTCTAAAATTTCCATGATCGTACCAAGGGTATTGCCGTTATCATCCACGACAGATAAACCCACCAGTTCATATTTGTAGTGTTGACCCTCCGGCAATGGCGGGACTTCAGTTGCTTTGACGTAGACCCACTGATTGCGAAATCGACCGGCGGTTTCTGGCGTTTCGTAACCGCGGATACGCACCAGCATTCCATTTCCGTGCAGGCGGGCGCTGCTCACAGTGGCGGACTCATATTTTTCACCGATATACACTTTGCGTCCGGCTTTGATGCGTTCGGGAAAGTCGGTATGCAAATCCATAATGACTTCGCCGGTCACCCCATGAGGGCGGCGGATAAATCCAATCGCTAAATAAACAGACTCGCCTTTGGGCGAGCCTGAGGGTTTCACTTCTGCCATTAGGGTTCCGTCACATCCAACGTGGCTTGCTTACCCTGTCGCTCTGATGCAACCCGCAGCAAAGCGCGGATGGAGTTTGCCACTTTGCCGCCCTTACCAATGACGCGTCCCATATCTTCTTTGGCGACGCTCAATTCAAGGCGCGGACGATTGCCATTGGATTGGGTGACTGCTACTTCTTCCGGGTGGTCAACGAGGGACTTGG
Source organism: Anaerolineales bacterium (assembly GCA_023382575.1). Lineage (GTDB taxonomy): Bacteria > Chloroflexota > Anaerolineae > Anaerolineales > Villigracilaceae > Villigracilis. The sequence goes on along the minus strand of JAHDWC010000020.1, from coordinate 20,379 downwards.
CGATATATTCAATCAATTCTTTCATAATCTGCCTTACAAGAGACCCTAAAGGTGTTGAGACCTTTAGGGTCTGGAATTGTGACTAATCTTTGCGTGTCTTAACCGGCGCGGCGCGCTTGGCTTCCGCGGCGACAGCTTCGGCAACCAGGTTTTCAACCGCTTCGCCCTTCTTGAAGCGTTCAAAGCGTTCCATGGTGCCGGCAGTCTTGAAAATCTTTTCGACGGATTCAGAAGGCTGAGCGCCGTTCTTCATCCAGTGATAGATGCGGTCTTCCTGCAACTTGATCGTGGCGGGATTGGTGCGCGGGTTATACACGCCCAAAATTTCCAAAAAGCGACCATCGCGAGGGGCTTCCTTTTCGGCTGCCACAATGCGGTACGTGGGTTGGCCCTTGAGACCAATACGACGTAAACGAATACGAACCATCTTAAACTTGCTCCTTTAGTTTTTATTTACGTCCCAGACAGGCACTAGAGACAGAGAGGGATGTGCGGGCTGGAATCGCGGGGTGTATTTTACCAGAGAAATAGGGATTCAATCCTTATTTGCGACCTTTTCCCGTTCGTTTGTTGGAGGGTTCCTTCATAGTTCCCAATTTACTCTCGAGAGATCTTTTCCTCCAGATAACATAAAAGACGCGGAATACATGCTCGAGAATAATTTCGCGTTTATGTCTTCCTTGGCTTATGAGCAGCATCCCGAAAACCAATGTAGTTATAGCCAAAATCCAAAGTGTTAATGGGTCATATTCCTGAGATATATTAATACCTGATTCATAAATAATCGCAACTAGGGGTGTAAAGAATCCTCCAATGGTTAAAAATGCCATACCGCAAACATGGAGGAGATGAGATTGCACAATTGGACGCGCGATCTCGGTACCAAATAATTTTGGATCTTCCTCTTCTATCCAATAACTCAATAGCACGCTTGCTTCATATGCTTTTCCCGATTCAACCCATTGATCAATTGGCGTTTTTGCCCAATCTATTCGCAGGAATTCACCTGTCGCTTCTCTAATTTCACTAGGAATGTGATTGCCAATTGTCGAATGGGCATTCACTGAATCTCCAATCAGAATTCTTCTAACAGTATCCTTCCTTTGATACCATGGGCGTTTTTGGAAGACCAGTCTGTACACCATATCCCACACATGACCAATCAGGAATGCAATCAGGGTCAACAGGAAAGACGAAAAGATCGGATTCATTTCCGAAAGAAATGGCATGTTCTTTTGCCAACGGTGCAAATCCAAGGCATGAATCACCATATAGATTCCAGCAAGGGAAATTCCGCCGGGCAACATGAAAGCAAGAATGTCGCGCAAGATCACATATTCATAGAAGCTTTGAATGTTCATTTCAAACTCTCCGTGTCGGAAGTGTCCGACGCCCTTAAGGAAACAAACTTATGAAACTACTAGAAACCGAGACCTACTTTCTTTGGTAGATTATAATACCTAATATAAGCAATCAAGGAGTTTTACATGAAGACGGCTTTAATCACCGGCATTACTGGTCAAGATGGGTCATATCTTGCCGAATTCCTTTTAAAAAAGAACTACAAGGTGATTGGGGTTATGCGCCGCTCCAGCACCACTACACATGAACGAATCGAACATATTCTCGATAAAATTACTCTCGCTCAAGCAGATATGCACGACCAAGGCTCCTTGATAAATCTAATTGAAGAATATCAACCCACCGAGGTATATAACCTCGCCGCTCAATCTTTTGTGCACTCTTCGTGGAATCAGCCAATTCTTACTGGGGATGTAAATGCACTTGGGGTCACACGACTTCTGGAAACGATACGATATGTAAACCCAAAGATTAGATTTTATCAGGCTTCTTCTAGTGAAATGTTTGGGAAAGTACAGGAAATCCCTCAAAATGAAAAAACACCATTCTACCCGAGGAGCCCATATGGGGTAGCAAAGGTATATGGGCATTGGATTACGGTCAATTATCGCGAGTCATTTAATATATTTGCTTCATCTGGTATTTTGTTTAATCATGAATCTCCCCGCCGGGGATTGGAGTTTGTAACGCGAAAAATTTCGGATGGGGTTGCAAGGATAAAACTTGGTCTGTCTGACCGATTAAATCTCGGCAACCTAGATGCACAGCGGGACTGGGGGTTTGCTGGCGATTTTGTTGAAGCAATGTGGCTAATGCTTCAGCAATCTGAACCTAACAACTATGTTATCGGGACAGGCGAGACTCACAGTGTTCGCGAATTTTGCGAAATTGCCTTTGATTATGTTGGGCTTGAATATGAAAAATATGTTATAAACGACGAGCACAATTTCCGTCCAGCGGAGGTTGATTTGCTAATCTCCGATCCGTCCCAAGCAATGAAGGATTTAGGCTGGAAATATAAAGTTAGTTTCAAGGAACTTGTCAAGATGATGGTAGATGCTGATCTCAACCGATTGGAATATCATCATTATTCAAACTAATACAGGATCGCTATAAAAGACCTTAGAGGTCTACAAAATTACCCAAACATTCTTCCCAAACCCTTGCCGCCTGTCTTCTGGAGAGTCTTCATTAACTTCTGCGCCTCGCGGAATTGTTTGATGAGCCGGTTCACGTCCTGTACTTCCATACCGGCGCCTGCGGCGATGCGACGGCGGCGGGAGGCATTGAGAATTTCTGGGTCGCGGCGTTCTTTCAATGTCATCGAGTTGATGATGGCTTCAGATTGCTTGAACTGTTTTTCCACCAGCGCCGGGTCAATGCTGCGCGCCGCCTGCCCCATCTGACCGGGCAACATGTCCATGATCTGCGCGAGCGGACCCATTTTCTTCATTTGCTTCATCTGTTCAAGCCAGTCTTCGAGCGAGAAATCGCCCTTCATTAATTTCTGAGCTTGCTTCTCGGCAACCTGTTGGTCAAATGCGGCTTCGGCTTTTTCGATCAAACCGATCATATCGCCCATACCCAAAATACGCGAAGACAAACGCGACGGGTCATAGGTTTCGAGCGCGTCCAGTTTTTCGCCTGTACCGATGAATTTAATCGGCACACCTGTGACAGACCGAATGGAAATCGCCGCCCCACCGCGTGAGTCGCCGTCCATTTTGGTGAGGACCAGACCCGTCAGATTGATGGCATCCTTGAAACCCTGCGCGATGTTCAACGCTTCCTGACCGATCATGGAATCGATGACGAGCAAGGTGTCCACCGGGTTGACATTGGCGTGGATGGCTTTCACTTCGTCCATCAACTGCGCATCCAATTGGGACCGACCAGCCGTATCCACGATCATCAAACTGTAGCCACCCTTTTCGGCTTTATCGAGAGCGCGCTTGGCAAGCTGTGGCGGCGTGATGGAGGTATCGGCTTCGACTTCCACATCCAGCCGTTCACCAAGCTGCTGCAACTGCTTGACGGCGGCAGGACGATACGGGTCACCTGCCACAAGCAAGACACGCTCACCCTTGGATTTCATCAAGCGTGCCAGTTTACCGGCGGCGGTTGTTTTACCAGCACCTTGCAAACCGACCATCATCACGACGCGCGGCTTGGGACCGGTCAGATTCAAGGGAGCGGGTTCGCCAAGCGTAGCAATGAGCTCTTCATTGACGATCTTGATAACCTGCTGACCGGGATTAAGCGCCTTGGAAACTTCCGCACCGACAGCCCGTTCGCGGACTTTGGCAATGAAGGATTTGACCACGCTAAAATGCACATCGGCTTCGAGCAGAGCGAGGCGCACTTCTTTCATGGCGGCATCCACGTCCGCTTCGGTTAGCTTGCCGCGGCGGCGCAGATTGTCGAAGATTTGGTTGAGTCGTCCGGTGAGTGTTTCAAACATAATGAGAAATGTCCTTGCAAGGGTTGTGAGCCCGAAATGATATTCTAAAAGGTAGAAAAAGCATTGTAGCGCGGAGCAGGTTTCGGGTCAAGAAAGAGGCGCAGCTTTCCTTTAACAAATCCTTTACCTGACCTTCTTTACATCGAATGCGAAACTCCTTATACTGGCATGTGTTCTTGCTTGTACCTTTTCAGCATCGGAGGAAACATGGCAACAGAAGCAATCGTCAATGACAGGAAAGAGATCTTTGGGTGGGCAATGTACGACTGGGCGAATTCCGCCTTCAGCACGACCGTGGGGACTGTGTTTTTGGGACCGTATGTGGCAGGGTTGGCACGTTCAGCCGCCGAAGCTGCAGGGTCAACCACTGTTTCATTTTTTGGAATTCCGGTTGCGCCGGATTCATTTTTGCCCTATTGCATTTCTTTTTCAGTCGGGATGCAGGTTTTGTTCCTGCCCATCCTCGGTGCGATTGCTGATTATTCACATTTGCGAAAAACGATGATGCGCCTCTTTGCTCTGATCGGAGCGATTGCCACCATTCTGATGTTCCTCGTCACTGGAAGTTTATGGTGGCTGGGCGGATTGTTGTTCATCGTGGCCAATCTTTCTTTTGGTGCCGCGATTGTGTTTTATAACGCCTACCTGCCAGATATTGCCACAGAAGAAGAACGTGATCGAGTATCTTCTTTTGGTTGGGCAATGGGTTATTTGGGCGGCGGGATTTTGCTGGCGTTGAATTTGGCGTTTTTCATTTTCAGTGAAGACCTGGGCGTGCCTTCTGAGTTGGCCGTGCGCATCAACCTGGCCTCGGCAGGGGTTTGGTGGCTGGGATTTTCCTTCTTCACCTGGACGAGACTGCGCTCCCGCCGTGCGGCACGCTCGCTGCCTGCCGGTGAGACGTATGCCAGCATTGGTTTCAAACAATTGAGAAAAACGTTCAGTGAGGTCCGTCACTTCCCTGAGACGTTGAAATTCCTGTTGGCGTACTTCCTCTACAACGATGGCATCCAGACCGTGATCGCCGTCGCTGCAACCTTCGCCGCCGCTCCACTCATTCAGGGCGGATTGGGGCAGGATCAAACTACGCTGACTTCTGTGATCCTGATGATTCAGTTCATGGCGTTCTTTGGCGCGTTGTTCTGGGGCAAGCTGGCAAAGTGGATCGGCGCGAAGCAGTCGGTCATTGTCAGTTTGGTGATCTGGTCGGGCGTGGTCATCTTCGCCTATGGCGGACTGAAGGGTGAGCCTGGTGCAGTCACGACGCAGTTCTTTATTCTCGGCGCGTTCATCGCGTTGGTGATGGGCGGCTCACAAGCTATCAGTCGCAGTCTGTTTGCGCAGATGATCCCCAATGGCAAGGAAGCGGAATTCTTTGCTTTTTATGAGATCAGCGAACGTGGCACTTCGTGGATTGGTCCATTGGTATTCGGCCTTGCGAATCAGATGTTCAATGATTTACGCATCGGCATCCTTTCGTTGATCTTCTTTTTCATTGCGGGGTTGATCCTGCTGCCGTTCGTCAACATCAACAAGGCAATTGCAGACGCAAAGAATTACAAGAACGAAACCGTTTAACGCTTCGCCAACGACCAACAGCGCGGATGAAACCGTCCGCGCTGTTTTGATTCGCTTCAAGTCCGGAAAGATGCGAGTTGAATTCTGGAGAAAATCCATGTATAGTTGGACAATCTCATGGAGAAGAGATGTCTACCCATGTATTAACCCTTTCCCAAATTTACGGTTCAGACCCCATCGGCGAGTTGGTGCTGGACAGGCTGAAAGTCAAGCCGATCTATGCGGCAGCGTTCTTTGTATTTACAGGGATTCTGTACGCTTATCTTCTACCAGCTTTATGGGGATACCCCTCAGAAGTGGATGGGATCAACCTGCTTAATATTGTGTTGGTTTTCCCGGTGGCGGGATTCTTTTATGCCTATCAGCCGCAAAGCATTTTGCGGACGTATGGCAGTGTGATGCGTTTTTTACGCGCAGAGGAACAACATCACACCATCCACTTTGACAAGATCGCGCGGACACACGCCAGCAAAGTTTTGTGGATCATTGGGCTTCTATTCGGGTTGCTCGGTGCCGGGTTTGGGATTTCGTACAGCATTCAGCATTTTGGAGAATTTTGGTATAGCGCGAACTGGTCTCAAATTTTGTTTGTGCAGTTTGTGCGGTTTCTGGCGTTCTACTGCATCGGCGTCGCGGCTGGACGTCACATCGCCACATCCATCGAGTTGAACAATCTGTTTGAGCACGCCGATTTTCCACTGACGTTGGATGCAGATCGGCTGGAAGTCTTTCGCAGCGTGAAGAGTTTCGCGCTGCAATTCGTCGGCGTTGCCGCCATCATCGCCTTGAATTTGGGTCTGCAACCTCTGTTGATCGAGCCGCCAGTACTTGAATACACCATCTATGTGACTTTGTATTTCATCGTCGCGCCGTTCAGTTTCTTCCTGCCGATTTGGGAGGCGCATCTACGTATGACGCGCATCAAGAATGAGATGCTCGATCAACTCCATTATGATTTTCAGGAAGAATCACAGAGACTGTATCATGAGTTCAAGGAACAAGGTGTGAAACCGCCCATTTATCTCAAAGAAGCGGAGAACTTGATCCAACTTGAGAAAATGATCGCGACCGTTTCAAAAACTTTGGTCTGGCCTTTCGAAGGCACGACGGTATACCGGCTTGCCGCTACGGTCATCTCTCCATTCGTGCTGGTTATTTTCGAAATCTTCATCAACATCGCCAGCGGACTGCTGGTGGCGATCTAGTCAGAATCAAAGAGGCGTCCCAATGGGACGCCTCTTTTTTATTGAAGATGTTCCTCGAATAATTCTCTAAACGTTTCCTCAGAGACAGGTCCGATCAATTTCTTGAGGACATTGCCATCCGCATCCAGCAAATAGAATTCGGGCTGGTACACAAACCCCAAGGCTTGCTGAAAATTCACAGTTTGAGGATCGTCGGCATCGAGATAGGTGAAGGCAACTCTGCCAAAATACTCCGCTTCGAGCCCATGAACCATGGGCGCCATGGAACGGCAGGTACTTCAGGTAAAGCGGAAGAATTCGACAAGCTGCAACTGCCCAGATGCCAGTGAAACCGTCGCAGGATCGGTGGCGTGGAGGTCAGAGCCGCGTGAGGTGGCGACAGCTTCCACAACCGGCAGAACATCTGTAGCGGATTCAGCCACCGCTTCCGTCGCAGGGACAGCGGTGGCTGTTGCCGATGTTTGGTCAGCAGGGACAGAGTCAACTGCCTCTGTTGCAGGGGCTGGAGCGCAGGAAACCGCCAATAGCACAGCGACCAGGCTCAAGGTCAGCGCTGAAGCGCGCCAACGGGACTTGGAAAAGAAGCGGGGATTCATAGTCTCCTCTTTCAGTTGGTTATTAGACAGACGTCCACTTTCCATCACATCTTACAGGGCTAAGAACGACCTTCTTCTTTGACTATCAAAGGTTCCTACGCTATACTTGATTTGTAATTTGTCTCACATGCATTCCATTCCAAGGAGAGTCCAATGACAGATTTCAAACTCACATATGCAACCATGTTCAATCCGCCCGAAGAATTGCACACTGGCTTTGACAAGGCGGTCGAAAAACTGAAGAAAACCATGGGACAAGAACACACGATGCTCATTGGCGGCAAGGAAGTGTACGCTGATGAAAAGTTCGATGACCACTCCCCGGTCAACACCGATTGGGTGTTGGCAAAAATGCAAAAAGGCAATGCCTCTCATGCTCATCAAGCCATGGAGGCGGCGCGCAAAGCCTTCCCCATGTGGAGCCACACTCCCTGGCAGAAGCGCGTGGAACTGCTCCGCAAGGCGGCTTCGTTGATCGAAGAACGCATCTTTGACCTGGGTGCGGCGATGGCATTGGAAGTCGGCAAGAATCGCATGGAGTCTTTGGGCGATGTGCAAGAAACCGCCGACCTGATCTACTACTCCTGCTATCAAATGGAAAAGAACGACGGTTATGTCGTCGAGATGGGCAGAGACCCGCTCGTCGGATATGAATCACGCAATGTTTCGGTCCTGCGTCCATACGGCGTGTGGCTGGTCGTCTCGCCGTTCAACTTCCCACATGCGCTCACGGGTGGTCCTTCCGGCGCGGCACTCGTCACTGGTAACACCCTTGTCATCAAGCCCGCCACCGATACGGCTTGGATCGTACGTCTGTTAGTGGACTGTTTCCGTGATGCGGGCATCCCCGATGGTGTGGTCAACTTTGTGACGGGTCCCGGCTCGACGCTCGGTCAGGCATTAGTTGACTCTCCCGAAGTGGATGGCGTGACCTTCACCGGTTCCTTCGACGTCGGCATGAAGATGTATCAGGATTTCGGCAAGCGCGATTACGTCCGCCCGATCATTTTGGAGCTTGGCGGCAAGAATCCTGCCATCGTCTCCAAGAATGCGGATCTGGAACGCGCCACCATCGGCATCGTCCGCTCGGCATTTGGCTTGCAGGGACAAAAATGCTCGGCCGCTTCGCGCGTGCTGGTAGAGGAATCTGTCTACGATGAGATGGTCACCCGTCTGAAAGAAGCGACCGACAAACTCGTGCTCGGTGACCCAACCGAACGCACCACCTACAACGGACCAGTCGTCAACAAATCCTCCTACAAAGATTTCAAGGACTTCTGCGAAGAGATCAGTCAGGGTGGTGGCAAGTTCCTGACCGGCGGCAAGGTTCGCACAGGCGGCATGTTCGACAAGGGTTATTACTGCGAATCCACGTTGGTAACCGACCTGCCCTTCTCGCATCGCCTCTGGAGGCACGAGATGTTCCTGCCCATTACCACTATTGGCAAGGTCAAGAACATGGACGAAGCGATGGCAATCGCCAACGATGTCAACTACGGTCTGACGGCTGGTTTCTATGGCTCTGCCGAAGAGACCGAGTGGTTCTTCGACAAGATCGAAGCCGGCGTGACCTATGCCAACCGTCCGCAAGGCGCGACGACTGGCGCCTGGCCTGGCTTCCAGCCCTTTGGCGGTTGGAAGGGTTCCGGCTCCAGCGGCAAGAACGCTGGCGGACATTACTACCTTCCGCTTTACATGCACGAGCAGATCCGAACGCTCATCAAGTAAATTCCAGTTCACCAAGCCCCTTTCTCTGTGGAGAAAGGGGCTTTTCTTGCTGAAAATCCATATTTCCTATTTTCACTTCCAACGAAATTCCGTTTATCGTCCTTTTGGTAAAATAACCGCATGGAAGAGAATGGCGATCCCCTCATCGTCCGCGTTGGCACTTTTTTCATGGTGCTGGGTGCGGGCTCATTTTTTCTCTTTGTCACGTCAGACATTGCCGATAAGGTGGATTTTGACTATTTGTTCATTGCCATGCTGCTGCTTGTAGTCGGCTGGTATTTTCGGCGCGGAAAGACTCCGCCACCCGCTTCGGGACGATTTTCCGGCGTCAAGAGCTTCCTCAGCAAACGCAAAAAAGGCGGAGACGGCGATAAGAAGGAATCCAAATAAGGAACCAAGAAGAATCATCCATGTCCAAACTCACTACACTCAAGAAAGCAGTTTCTGAATTCGTCAACGACGGCGATGTGGTTTACGCCGCCGGATTCACACATCTCATCCCGTTTGCCGCGGGACACGAGATCATCCGTCAGGGCAAAAAGAACCTGACCCTCGCACGCGCCACGCCCGACCTCATCTACGACCAGATGGTGGCGGCAGGTTGTGCCAGGAAAGTTATTTTTTCGTATATGGGCAATCCCGGCGTGGGATCGCTGCGCATCGTCCGCGCGGCGATAGAGAAGGGTGAACTCGAATGGGAGGAATACTCCCACTTTGGAATGATCACCCGTCTGCAAGCTGGAGCCGCAGGCTTGCCCTTCCTGCCAATGAAACAAACCGGCGGCGAAAGCCTCGAACAAGCCAATCCACTCATCAAACGCATCCCTGACCCATATGGAGGCAAGGATGTCATCGTTGTGCCAGCGCTCAACCCCGATGTTGCTATCGTCCATGTGCAACGCGCGGACAAGCATGGCAACGCGCATTTGTGGGGCATCATCGGCGAGCAAAAGGAAGCCGCCTTCGCTGCAAAGAAAGTCATCCTCACTGCCGAAGAAATCGTGGACGAAGAAGTCATCCGGTCTGACCCGAACCGCACCATGATTCCCGGCATCGTCGTCAGCGCCGTGTGTAATGTACCGTTCGCAAGTCATCCATCTTATTCGCAAGGCTATTACGACCGCGACAATGAGTTCTATCTCGCCTGGGACAAGATCAGCGACTCAAAAGAAAGCGTGCAAGCCTATCTCGATGAATGGGTCTACGCTGTAAAAGACCGCAACGCCTATTACAAAAAACTTGGTGAAAAAGTTCAAAAGCGCCTGAAGGTCAAAGCACGCTACAGCGACAAGATCAATTACGGTCAGTATTAATGAACATTCCGCATTTCGATTACGGCGGCGAGGGAACCCCGCTGCATTTTTTGCATGCCAATGGGTACCCGCCCGAATGCTACAAAACTCTGTTGGAACATTTACATGAGGATCATCGTCTCTTCGGGATGAAACTCCGCCCGTTGTGGGAGCATGCCAACCGCAGCGAACTACAAGATTGGCATCCCTACTCGGATGACCTGCTGCGCTTCCTCTCGGACTTTGAGCCGAATCCCGTGATCGGAGTTGGTCATTCCATTGGAGGGATTGTCACCCTGCGGGCCGCGATGCGCGAGCCAAAGCGCTTCCGTGCCATCGTCCTGCTCGACCCGGTGTTCCTCATCCCCTCGTTCATGGTGATTTGGAATTTTTTCCGGGCGATTGGATTGGGAGAAAAAGTCCACCCGCTTATTCCGGCGGCAAAGAAGCGCCGACGGACGTTTGATAACCTTGACACCGTATTTCGCAGTTATCGCACAAAGCCTGTTTTTCGGTACTTGGATGACGAAAGCCTGCGCGATTACATCGCCGGTATCACCAAGCCAAAACCCGATGGAGGCTACGAACTCGTTTACACGCCAGAATGGGAGACGCACATCTACATGACCGGACTGCGCGACTTCGATCTGTGGCGCGGACTGCCAGACTTGGAAGTGCCTACGCTTATCATCCGCGGCGCAGAGACGGATACTTTTTTGGAGAAAGCCGAACAACTGGTAAAGAAGAAAAATCCCAACATTCAAGTTGTGACGATGCAAAAAGCCACTCACATCCTGCCGCTGGAATATCCGCGGGAAGTGGCGGAAATCATCAAGGACTTTTTGTCGATAGACAACAGACGATAGACCGTCTACATTAGGAGATATTATGCCCGAACTCAAATATTCTTCCGCCGAGCTGATGATCATCAATGCCGCGCGTCTGCTGCGCGACGGCGATGTGGTCTTCGTCGGCGTGGGGCAACCCAACCTTGCTTGTAATCTCGCCAAACGGACGCATGCCCCCAACCTCGTCATGATCTATGAGGCGGGCGTCATTGGCGCGGAGCCTGCCCGTTTGCCCCTTTCCATCGGCGACCCGACTCTAGTCAGCGGTTCCCTATCTGTGGTGAGCATGTACGATATCTTCGCCAACTACCTCCAGCGCGGAAATGTGGATGTAGGTTTCATGGGTGGCGCACAGATCGATAAATACGGCAACATCAATGCCACGGTTATTGGTGACTATGCGCAACCAAAAGTCAGACTGCCCGGTTCAGGCGGCTCGCAAGAGATTGCGGCTTGGGCGAACCGTTGTTACATCATGACCCCCCATCAGAAGCGCCGCTTCCCCGAAAAAGTGGAATTCATGACTTCAGCTGGGTTTATCGATGGCAAATGCGCCCGCGAGGCGCGTGGACTGCGTGGCGGTGGGATGCTGGCCGTGGTCACCGACATCGGCTTGATGGAGCCGGACGAAAATGGGGAGATGATTCTCACAGCTTTGCACCCCGGAAAAACTACGGAGGAAGCCAAAGCCAATACCGGCTGGGACTTGAAGACCGCATCGCAAATCAGGACGACTGAGCCTGTCACGAAAAAAGAATTGAAGATTTTGCGCGACGAGCTCGACCCGACAGGGATCTACTTAAAAGGAGCTGCTTAAAAAATCCTTTCGCCAAAGGAGAACAGTTTATGAAACACGAAACATTTAAATCCTATGTGGCCGTGCTGGTTGCCATTGTTACAGTATTGGGCGCCACGGCAGCTTGCCTCGCCTCGGTGGCTGTATCGTCGGCAAGTGATGCGGATTTTCTCGGGTTGGATGCTTCCATCCGCGCGCAAAAAGCCGACATTGTCAATCATGTCTATGCGTACGAACATTATCGCGCCTACACTGCCTATGTCCGCTATAACGAGCTGGGGAGATTGTTATACGACCCCAATGCCGACCAGGACACTGATATTCGTAATGGGGCTCTTCAACGCGAAGTTTGGGGCGTGGCAAGCGGAATCAGTTCCGTCTTTTTTAGTCCGCGCTACATCAATCAGGATGGTCAATACGACCTCGAGCGGGAACTTCAAGAAGCCTGGGCGCAGGATGAGCAAAATGAAGACCTGAATTCTTTGCCATACTTTGCAGAGTCTGATCGGCTGCGAAACCGCTCCTCCTTCCTCACCGCCGACATGATTGTGCTGGCGGTCTCGTTCTGGTTCTTCACCCTGGCGCAAGCCACCGAGAAAAATATCAAATATCTTTGGGCTGGGCTGGGCGTCCTCTTTGCGTTGGGTGGAATTCTCGGCATCATCATCGGGAGATTCATGATATGAGTCCCGAGACCAAGAAGGAACAACGATTTGAAAACATGGTGACGATCATGATCGCCTCCGTCGCGATCTGGGTTGCCATCACTGCCTATTTTCAAGATTACGCCTCGAACATCTCGGACAACGCCCGTCGTCGTGCGCAGCAATACTCCATCGAAGCCACCAAGAAGGAAATCAACGGGAACATCCAATTCAGCTATGAATGGCAGGGAGCCTTTCAGACCTGGAGCGAATTAGGCTGGCAGATCGAAGCCGCCCGACAGAACGGGGATACCGCCGCAGAAAATCGCTACCGGGAAATGCAGGCAAGCATCGAGAAACTCAGTCCCATGCTCGGGCCGGATTATTTCAACCCGGATGTGTACAGTTATCCTGATTCATACAAATACGAATCAGACTTGTACTACGTGGAAGCCACCCGCCTCTCGGAGACATATCTGGCCGAGTCCGCGTTGGGAAGCGCTACCGCCAGTACAGCGGATGGGCTCGTGGTGCAAATCACGCTGTTGACCGTGTCGCTGTCGTTGTATGGTCTCTCAATGGCATTGAAGGGACGCGTACGCTGGCTGTTCATCGTCGTAGGCTCGGGCATTGTCGGCTTCTGTATACTGTGGCTTAGCTGGTCCATGCTGGAATTGCTTGCCCGTCCCGAAGTGGATGCGGAAGCGATCAGCGCCTATGCCGAAGGAGCCGGGTTGGCGTATCAAGGACGGTATGAGGAAGCCATCGAAAAATACAATCTGGCGATCACAGAAAATCCATACTACGCCAAAGCCTACTACCAACGCGGACTCGCTTACTACGATCTGGGCGATCTTAATACCGCCATCTCAGAAATGGAAGCCGCACGGCGCGAAGGGCTTGACGATATCAACCTAAACTGGAACCTCGCCTGGACGTATTACCTCGCCGGTCAATATCCCAAGGCCATCGAAACCAATGACCGGATTCTCCTCGTCCAACCTGAAGTGCTTGGCATGCGCATGAATCAAGCCATCAGCTATCTTGCAATGGGCGACTTCACAAATGCACAGGCACACTATGATCTGCTTATTCAGGAAGCCGAACGTCAGGTCAATGTTGCGCGTCAGGCTGGAGCCGAACCGCCCGCCTCCCTTTGGTTTTACATGGATGCTGGTGCAGCCGACTTGCAGAATCTGATCGACACGCTCGAAGGCAATCGCAAGGAATGGACTCAAGCCCCCACGGTGGATTTGGTCCATGGCGACCATAATGCCATCCGCAATTTCGCGCGCGAACAAATGAAACGCATCAAGGAGACGGCGGTTGCGCTTGAATACACTGGTCAACTTCCCAGCGGAGATGACATCATGCTCGTCCAGTCGTTCACCTTCGGTCAGATCACCGAAAGAGACGCAGATGGTTTCATCACCGGCTTCGTGCCTGCATCGAATAACACCATTCCATTTGGCGAGGAATCCTTCACCGTTCAATTCACCTACGCCGGACAAGCCCCGCAGCAGATGGTCTGGAAGGTCTACGTGAATGGCGTCGAAGACCAGTCCCTGCGCATCGTCGCGGATGATGATCTCAGCGGCGGCAGCACCTGGTTCCGCACCTTCGGTTATGAATACACCAACGTTTTCATCCTCTCGCGAGGTGAATACACCGTTGAACTCTACGCCGATAACAAACTCGTCCAAAGCGGCACCTTCTACGTAGCCGACCAATAAACCCTACTTAATTCCCCTTTACATCATGCGGTCATCAGGGTATATAAACTCTGATGACCGCATCGCGTTTTAAGCACATCCTCTTTGACCTTGGCGGGACGCTCATGTATGCGTGCGAAGATTGGGATCCCATCTACGACCTCGCAGATCAGGCGCTGGCAGATACATTGGCGACTCACAATATCCGGCTTGATCCCAAGCGCTTCCGCGAACAGTTGCATGAGTATTATCAGCAGCGTGAAAAAGACTTTCAGGAAACCTCCTATCACTTCGTGCTGCATGAACTGCTCAAAGAGTTGGGACAGGCCGAAGTCACAGAATCCGTTTTGAGGTCCGCGTTGGATGCGATGTACTCCGTCACCCAAACCAATTGGCAGCTTGAAAATGATGCCAACGAAACCTTGTCCCAGTTGATTTCCAACGGCTATAAATTGGGAATTTTTTCCAACGCGGGCGATGACAAGGATGTACAGGGTCTGGTTTCAAATTTTGGGATTCGCCCGCATTTCGATTTTGTGCTGACCTCTGCCGCGAGCTTTTATCGCAAGCCGCATCCGCGCGCCTTTGAGATCGCGCTGGCACAGTGGAGCATCAACCCGAACGAGGCGATCATGGTCGGCGACAGTCTCGACGCGGATATTTTGGGGGCAAAACAACTGGGGATGAAAACCATTTGGATCACGCGCCGCGCACAATTCACAGATGAAGATATGCGCCGCATCAAACCGGATTTTAGCATTCGCAAACTCTCAGAGCTTTTGCCCACCCTCGACCTGATCTCCCTCAGCCGCATCTGATAGAATTCCCTGCATGCAGCAAAACCGATTCCTTTCCTATATCGCGCTGGCGGTTGGGATCGTCGCGCTTAGCCTCTCCGCCATGTTCGTGCGTTGGGCTGATGCGCCAGGTCCCATTACCGGTTTTTACCGCCTGCTTATTTCCACTATTTTGTTTGTCCCATTTTTCATCCATCGCCAGCGGACAGCGGCTCCGCTCGATAAACGTTTCGTCTGGTTCCCGCTTCTGGCGGGAATTTTTACCGCATTCGACTTTGCCTTCTGGAATACTTCGGTGCAATACACCACCGCTGCCAATGCGACCTTGCTTGGCAACACATCCCCGTTATGGGTGGCATTGTTCGCCTTGTTCTTCTTCAAGGAAAAACTACGCGGCTCATTCTGGCTGGGACTCATCCTGGCGCTTTCTGGTGCAGTGCTAATCGTCGGCACAGACTTTTTGAGTCATCCCACTTTTGGGCTTGGTGACCTGATGGCAAGCGGGGCGGCAATCTTTTATGCGTCATACCAACTCATCACCCAGCGCGGACGCGCCCACATCGATCCATTCCGCTACACCTGGTTGGTGGGAGTCAGTGCCACACTGGGCATGTTCGTGATGAATGTCGTGTTGGGCAACTCGTTCACCGGGTACTCGTCTCAGACCTGGCTCATCTTTTTAGCGACCGCCATCGTCTCACAGATGGTTGGGTATCTCGCCATCTCCTATGCGCTTGGGCATCTGCCCGCTTCGGTGGTCTCGCCCACATTGATCGGTCAACCCATTTTGACCACCATCCTTGCGATCCCACTGTTGGGAGAACTCCCCAAACCCGTCCAGTGGATCGGAGGCGCTGTGGCGCTGGCTGGAATTTACATCGTCAATCAGGCGCACCTGCAAACCCGCAGGGAAACCCCAAACGCCTAATCCAATAAAAGGAACCCAAGAAAAAATGCTGGACATCACCACTACTACTCAGAACGCGCGCGTCCCTGTTACGATCATTCACATCTCCGGTGAGATCGACTCATCGAACTACAAGCTGTTTCAAGAGCAGGCAGAGGAAGCGGTTGCAGATGGGGCTCGTTATCTGTTGTTGGATATGAAGAACGTTGCCTACATCAGCAGTGCTGGGCTGAGAGTCATTCACACACTTTTCAACAAGCTGCGTGACATCCATAAAGATGCAAATGACGACGAACTCCGCAAGAAAATGAGCGCGGGCGCTTATAAATCTCCGTATGTCAAAGTTACCAATCTCTCCGAACGCGTCAAAGAAGCGTTTGAACTAAGCGGCTTTGATGTATATATTGAGGTCCTTGATGACCTGTCGGCTGCGGTCCGTTCATTTTAGGAACCAACGTCAATACCACTATAGTAAGTTAAAAAGTTAATCAACTTGATAAGATTCGCGGGTCATGCTTCCGGCATGACCCTATTGCGTTAATAACCCGAACTGCAAGTTTGGTTAGCCGATTTCAAAGCTGGAAAAACAACGAGCATTAATTGTATAATGAATTCATCTTATCCGTATTTACTGTAGAAGGAGTAAGGCATGGAAATCACGACCGCAACCGAGAACGGACAAGTGGCAGTCACGATCGTTAGCGTCAGTGGCAATCTCGACTCGACCACATTCCAGATGTTCCAATCCAGGGTGGAAGAATTGATTAATGGCGGAGTCCGCCACATCCTCATCGACATGACAAATGCACCCTACGTCAGCAGCGCCGGACTGCGCGCATTTCAATCTATTTTCTATTTATTGCGCGATAAAACCGATGACGTAAGCGATGATGTGTTGCGCAAGGGAATCAGTGCGGGAACCTACAAATCACCCAATCTGAAAATACTCAACTTATCAAAAGAAGCGGGAACCGCATTTAAGACTGCCGGATTCGATATGTTCCTCGAAACCTTCACAGATCGCGCTTCGGCGATCTCTGCATTTGGGTAACCCGCTCCGAATACAATTCTACAAAAATTGACAACATAGCCTGCATGGTAGAATCACGACATGTCTACCGACCTTTTCG
The DNA here is from genome assembly GCA_023382575.1 of Anaerolineales bacterium. Taxonomy (GTDB): domain Bacteria; phylum Chloroflexota; class Anaerolineae; order Anaerolineales; family Villigracilaceae; genus Villigracilis. Next base: position 3,323 of record JAHDWC010000020.1, on the reverse strand, counting down.
ACCATGCCATGCAGGAACGGATGAAGTCTGAAGCGCCACTTGCCGCGCGCATGCGTCCACGCGTATTGGAGGAATACATTGGGCAGGAGCACATCATCGGCGAAGGCAAACTCCTGCGCCGCGCCATCGAAGCAGACCGGTTATTTTCATCCATCATCTTGTGGGGACCGCCCGGCACAGGCAAGACCACTTTGGCACAAGTCATCGCCAACACCACCAAGAGTCATTTCGTCACCATCTCCGCCATCCTGGCAGGCAAAGCGGACTTGCGCGTGGTCATCGATGAGGCGCTCGAACGCAGGCGATTGCACAACATCCGCACCATCCTGTTCGTAGACGAAGTCCATCGCTGGAACAAAGCCCAGCAAGATGCGCTCCTTCCCCACGTCGAAAACGGGACGTTCACGCTCATTGGCGCGACGACCGAAAATCCGTACTTTGAAGTTATCAAGGCGCTCATCTCGCGCTCGCGCGTCTTTCAACTGCGAAACTTGAACAAGGAAGAGACAGGTGTTCTGCTTGACCGTGCTCTCTCAGACAAGGAACGCGGTTACGGAGAAAAGCGCATCACCATCGACCCGGAAGCGCGCACCCATCTCATCGAAGTCGCCTCCGGTGATGCCCGCAACGCGCTTAACGCGCTGGAACTGGCTGTCGAATCCACCACACCAGATAAAGACGGCATCATTCACATCACACTGGACGTGGCGCAAGAATCGATTCAACGCCGCGCCGTGCTATATGACAAAGACGGTGACGCGCACTACGACACCATTTCCGCCTTCATCAAATCCGTGCGCGGATCAGACCCAGATGCCGCCTTGTACTGGCTCGCAAAGATGATCTACGCTGGAGAAGACCCCAAGTTCATCATCCGCCGTCTCATCATTTTAGCGGGCGAAGATATCGGCTTGGCTGACCCAATGGGACTGGTGGTAGCTTCGTCTGCCATGCAAGCCTTTGAATTCATCGGCTTACCCGAAGGTATCTATCCCATCGTCGAAGCGACTCTTTATCTCGCTACAGCGCCCAAGTCCAACACGGCGGGAGCATATTTCAAAGCGATGAAGAAGATCGAAGAAGAGGGACAAGTCTCCGTGCCGCGTCATCTCATGGACGGCAACCGCGATGCTGCCGCAATGGGACATGGAAAAGATTATGTATATCCGCATGAATTCGAGGGACATTTCACGCCGCAGCAATATTTGCCCAAGCGATTGCTTGGCACCTATTTTTATTCGCCCTCAGAAGAAGGCTACGAGTCACAGGTCAAGTCACGGCTGGAGATGTGGCGCGAAGCTCAGCGTAAGGCGTTGGGAATTACGGAAGTCATCAACATCCCCGATATGAGCGAAGAGCAGATCGTGGAAATGAAGAGGAAGATCAAATAATATGGATGAAGTCCGTCCCTGGTTATATGTTGGCAGATATCGTGATACGCTCGACACCTATTATCTCGAAGCGAAATCCATTCACGCCATGCTGCAACTTGCCGAATCGGTTGAACAGCCGGGAATCGCCTCCTTGTACCTGCCAGTTCGAGACCTCGCTCCAATTTCATCCGATATGTTGAGGCAGGGAATCGATTTTATTCGGGAGCAAAAGAAGCTCGGGAATACGATCCTTGTCGCTTGTGGAGCCGGCGTCAATCGTTCCAGCATTTATTGTGTGGCAGCCTTGAAGGAAGAAGAAGGTCTTAGCCTGTTGGATGCGTATAAAGAAGTAAAACGAAACCATCCCGAAGCCCTGCCGCATGAACCGGCTTGGGAATCCCTGTGCGACTATTACAACGAACCCGTCCCTTATCTGGATGTCATGCGTCTGGCGGGACAATAAAGGATACTCATGACTTTACTGCTTCTCATCCGTCACGGCGAAAACGACTTTGTCAAGACCGGGAAAATGGCCGGACGAATTCCCGGCGTACATCTCAACGAAAAGGGACAGAAACAAGCTCAGGCGTTGGGCGAAGCGCTGAAGAATGTTCCGCTCAAAGCCATCTATTCCAGTCCGCTGGAGCGGGCGATGGAAACCGCCGCGCCCATCGCTGAAGCTCATCGCCTGACCATTCAGCAAGAGCCTGACCTGATGGACACAAACATTGGCAAGTGGCAGGGAAAATCGTGGAAGGTGCTGCGGTTGACCAAAGTGTGGAAGATCGTGCAGAATGCGCCCTCTCGCTTCCGATTCCCCGACGGCGAATCCTTCCCAGAGTGTCAGGTGCGCATCGTGAATGTGTTGGAGCGCATCCTTCAAACACACCACAAGCCACAGGATGTTGTCGCTGTGGTCTTCCACGCAGACCCGATCAAGCTGGCAGTCGCACACTTCCTGGGAATGCCGCTCGATCATTTCCAGCGCTTGGGCTGCGACACAGGCTCGCTGACCGCGATCTTCACCGGCGACGCTAATGCGCATTTGAACAAGTTGAATCAACGTCCACCCTTCGATTTTCTCCCCGGGAAACCCGAGAAATGAAAATCCTCGAAACTGAACGATTACTGCTCAGGCATTTGGTGATGGACGATCTCGATGCGCTCTATCGGCTTTACAGCGACCCGGAAGTCCGGCAATATTTTCCTGAGGGCGTGTTGAACTACGAAGAGACGAAAGAGGAACTGGAGTGGTTCCTGAATGGTCACCCCAAATATCCTGAGTTGGGACTCTGGGCAACCATCCACAAGCCGAGCGGAAAATTCATCGGGCGCTGTGGGCTGCTCCCGTGGACCATCGAAGGTCAAAATGAAGTGGAGATCGCCTACCTGCTTGACAAAGAATTCTGGGGGCAGGGACTCGCCTCTGAAGGCGCGCTGGCAATTCGCGATTACGCCTTCAAAAAATTAGGACTGCCCCGTCTGGTCTGCTTGATAGACCCGAAGAACATAGCCTCACAGAAAGTGGCCGAAAAGATCGGCATGACCCTCGAAAAGCAAGTGGACGGGATCGACGGCGATAATTATCCAACCTTGATCTACTCAATACACAAAGACTCATGGCAAAGCTAAAACTAGACCTGCATGACATCTACAACAAAGGCGACAAAATTGAAGCTGAGTTGAATCGCATCGTCGAGGAAGCCATCGACAGAAAGATCGAACTGGTCGAGATCATCCCCGGCAAAGGCAGCGGACAACTCAAAAAGAAGGTTTTGCGTTTCTTAAATCAGGGACATATCAAGAAGTTGTATCACCGCGTGGAGAAAGACGATAAGAACTTTGGGCGAATTTTCATTCACTTCAGGTTCTAGCCTTCTCCACGCAGCTGACTATTTCCACAACTTAGCCAATTCATTCAGTGAACGATAATACGGCTCGATGCTGGGG
>JAHDWC010000019.1:9882-34229 GCA_023382575.1 Anaerolineales bacterium | reverse complement strand
TAAGTTCGGGCGCGAACAGCGACATCCGCTATAATTTTTTCTACCCGCGCTGGGCGTATGACGATTACCGCGAAATCATGACTGCGTTGAGCGAGCGCAATGACTGGACGTATGTGGACTTTTGGGACATCGTGCCCGCAGATGAATTCACCAATAGCGCCATTCATCTCACGCCTGCGGGAGAGAATTTGCTGGCAGAAAACCTCACGCCGTATATTTTGGAAAGTTGCAAATAAAAAATTCAATGTCATGCTGAGCGATAGCGAAGCATCTCTTAGATTATCTCAGAGACCCTTCGCTACCGCTCAGGGTGACAATCTGGAGTGTAAATGAAAGCACGACAACTTTTTCTTTTAGCGGTGTTTTTGCTTGCCGCCTGTACCACCGCCCCAACCGCAACACCTCAACCTGAAATCGAATCAACCTCTGCACCCGAAGTGACCGAAGCCGCGACGGAAGAAGTTGCAGCCGCCACCGAAGAATCCGCGCCGACGCCGCGCCCGACGCTTGCGCCTGATGAGTGGAAGAACTTGCCGATCGTGCCCGAAGTGACCGATACCGCCCGCGAAATCTACGCGCGCGGATTGGAACTCGGCAGAGACCCGAACGCTTTCTCGAAAGTTGGAGACTGTCAGACTAACACGGGTTTCTACCTCGTAGACTTTGACCATGAAGGTTGGTATAGCCTCGGGGAAGAATATGCTTACCTGCAAGACACAATCGATTACTACGCAGGTTCGTTCTCTCGTACCAGCCTTGCAATGCGTGATGGATACAATGTGGCAGCGATCCTCACTCCGCTGCGTGCCGACCCGAAACAATGCGAAAAAAATGAAAACCCCATTCAATGCGAATTCCGTTTGCATAATCCCAGCATTGCCATTATCAGCCTCGAAACCAACTTCAATGGGCGTCCCGCCGATGATTATGGAAAATATATGCGCCAGATCATCGAATACTCCATCGAACAGGGAGTTGTCCCCATCCTCGCCACCAAAGGTGACAACCTCGAAGGCGACCACAGTATCAATGCCGAAATCGCTGAAATTGCCGTAGAATATGACATTCCACTTTGGAACTTGTGGGCAGCGCTTCAACCTTTGCCCAACCAGGGTCACGACACGGATTTGAACGATGGCTTCCATCTCTCGTTCTCGCGCAATTTCTTCGATAAGCCCAAGAATATGCTCAGCGGCTGGCCCTGGCGCAACCTCACGGCTTTGCAGGCGTTGGATGCGGTGAGGCAAGGGTTACAAGAGCAATAAAAAGTAACAAGTAAATACAGGAAAAGGAATCATTCATGACCACTGAAATCATCACCCCCATTGCAAAATTCATTGCCGAGAAAATTCTCAAACAACCAAGCAAAGTCATCTCAGCCGATGAAGCACTCATCTCCAGCGGACTGATCGACTCATTTAGCCTGATGGACCTCGCACTCTTCATTGAAGATACCTTCGGCGTCCGCGTGGAAGATACCGAATTGAACGCCGAGACGTTCGATAATCTCACTCAACTAGCTGCGCTCATTTCATCCCGCAAGTAATTCATTAACCGCGAAGCGCGCTAAGGACGCTAAGATTTAAGAGGTTTTTCTTCGCGATCTTCGCGTGCTTAGCGGTGAAAAACAATGACCACATTACCCAACCTCCTTCAACGCTCCTACCAAGACATTCCCGACAAGACCAGCATCATCCTGCAACACGCCGGTCAAGCGGATAAGCCTCTCACCTATCGCGATCTGATCCGCGGCGCGAATCGTTTTGCATTAACGTACGCCCGCGAAGGAATCAAACCCGGCGAAGTGGTTATTCTGATTCTCCAACATGGCGAAGATTTGGTCTATGCGTTCTGGGGAGCGATCCTGCATGGTGCGATTCCCTCCATTATGCCGTTTCTCACCGAGAAACTTGCACCTGAAAAATACCGTGCCGACCTTGCTTCGCTCATTTCCATCACCAAGCCAACCACCATCGTCACCTACCCTGAGTTCGAAACCGAAGTGCGCGGCGCACTGACCGAAGGTGATTCGGTCAAGCATGTGATTCTTGCCAACACCATCGAAGCCGAGAGCGAACCAAACTTTGAAACCCTGCAAGGTTTCAAATCATCGTCCGAAGACATTGTTGTGCTGCAACATTCTTCTGGCACGACTGGTTTGCAAAAAGGTGTGGCGCTTTCGCATCGCGCGGTGCTCAGCCAACTCAACGCCTACAGCCAAACCCTGCGCATCGACCCCGCCAGCGACGTCATCGTTTCGTGGCTGCCGCTGTATCACGACATGGGCTTCATCGCCTGTTTCCTCATGCCTGTGCTGCTGCGCATTCCGCTCGTCAACATGTCGCCTTTCGATTGGGTGCGCGCGCCGTACAAATTGCATCAAGCCGTTTCACAATACAAAGGCACGCTCACCTGGCTTCCCAACTTTGCTTACAACTTTTGCGCTCACAAGATCCGCGAGCGCAATCTTGAAGGCGTTGACCTCTCTTCGTGGCGCGCCATCATCAACTGCTCCGAGCCGGTGCATGTCGAAAGCCATGATCTATTCCATGAAAAATTTGCAGCGCATGGATTGAAGAAGTCCGCGCTACAAACCTGTTATGCCATGGCAGAGAACGTCTTCGCCGTGACTCAAAGTCCATTGGATGGAAGTCCTGCCGTGGATGTGATCGACCGCGAAACCTTCATGACGCATCGCCTCGCGACTCCGCCGGTAGCTGACCAGCCCTCCATGCAGATGACTTCGTCCGGGCAGCCTCTCCCTAACGTAAAAGTCCGCGTCGTGGACGAGTCCTTCACCGACTTGCCAAATCGCACCGTCGGCGAGATCGCCGTGCAAAGCGATTGCATGCTCACTGAATACTTCAACCGCCCAGACGCGACCGAAGCCGCCATCAAGAACGGCTGGTATCTAACCGGCGATTACGGCTACATCGCCAATGGTGAGTTATACGTTTCAGGACGCAAGAAAGACCTCATCATTGTGGGTGGCAAGAACGTGTACCCGCAGGATTTAGAATCACTCGCCAGCGAAGTAGACGGCGTCCACAAAGGACGGGTTGTCGCCTTCGGCATGTACGATGAAGAGGAAGGCACCGAAGAGGTGGTCATCATCGCCGAAGCAGAATCAACTTCCCCGTCGGAGCAAGAGGCGATAGCAGATGCCATCCGCAAGCATGTGACAAAGAGTTCCGCGATTGCCCTGCGTCATGTCAAAGTCGTTGATGAAAAATGGATCCTCAAAACATCCAGCGGCAAGACGGCACGCTCGGCAAATAAGGAAAAATTTTTGAAGGAACTTGCAGGAAATTGACGAAAAGAGAATCAGAACGGGCATCCATTGTGGATGCCCGTTCTCTTTATCCCAGAAAAATCAAGAATGAGGAAGTTAATACTATAAGAAACATGCAATTGCTCACCCGCTTCTCATGGTATATATGTCATTGTGTAACTACTTATACCAATCTCATTGATATGATGAGAACACATCGTATCAAAATATCTTTTAAAGAAAGAAGTAAATTATGGATAACCTTGTTCCTCCCGGATTTGACCCTGCCCATGATGTTTTGCATTATGGACGCCAACCCCTCGATGCCATCTTTGCCCCGAAAAGCGTAGCCGTCGTCGGCGCCACAGAGACTGTTGGCAGCGTAGGCCGCACCATCGTTTGGAATTTGATGAGCAGCTCTTTTGGCGGCACCATCTATCCCGTCAACCCGAAGCGCCCGAGCGTGCTCGGCATCAAAGCCTACCCTGATCTGAAGTCCATCCCTGAAGCGCTCGACCTGATCGTGGTCGTCACACCGGCTCCCACCGTGCCTGGCATCATCAAAGAAGCCGTGGATCTGGGTGTGAAAAGTGCCATCATTATTTCGGCTGGATTTAAAGAGACCGGACCGGAAGGTGTGGAACTTGAACGTCAGATCATGGAACATGCCCGCCGCGGCAAGATGCGCATCATCGGACCGAACTGCCTCGGTGTGATGAGCCCAACCACTGGTTTGAACGCGACTTTCGCCAGCACCATCGCGCGACGCGGAAGCGTGGGTTTCATCAGCCAAAGCGGCGCGCTCTGCACCGCCATCCTCGATTGGAGCCTCACTGAAAACGTTGGCTTTAGTTCCTTCGTTTCCATCGGCTCGATGCTGGATGTGGATTGGAGCGACCTCATCTATTATCTCGGCGATGATCCGCATACCAAGAGCATAGTCATTTACATGGAAACCATCGGCAATGCGCGTGCCTTCCTTTCAGCCGCGCGCGAAGTTGCCATGACCAAACCGATCATCGTCATCAAGCCGGGACGCACCGAAGGCGCAGCCAAAGCAGCAGCGTCTCACACCGGTTCGCTGACTGGCAGCGACGAAGTCCTCGAAGTTGCTTTCCGTCGCAGCGGTGTGTTGCGTGTGAACAGCATCGCAGAATTGTTTTACATGGCGGAAGTGCTCGGCAAGCAGCCGCGCCCGCAGGGTCCACGCCTGACCATTCTTACCAACGCTGGCGGACCGGGCGTGCTCGCCACTGACGCCCTGATCACCAATGGCGGCGAACTTGCCAAAATCTCGCCGGAGACGATGGAAGAATTCAACAAACTGCTGCCTGCCGCATGGAGTCATAACAACCCGGTGGATATCCTCGGCGATGCCAGCCCGGAACGCTATGCCAAGGCGTTGGAAATCGCCGCGAAGGATGAGAACAGCGACGGCATCCTTGTCATCCTCACCCCGCAAGCCATGACCGACCCCACCGAAACTGCTGAAGTGTTGAAGCCTTATGCAGATAGTCTTGGAAAACCGGTCATCGCCACCTGGATGGGCGGCAAAGAAGTCGCTCCCGGCGAAGCCATTCTCAACAAAGCCAATATCCCCACCTTCCCCTATCCCGATACTGCCGCGCGCGTGTTCGATTACATGGCACATTACGCGGAAAACCTGCGCAGCCTGTATGAAACCCCCATGTCTACGGACGATGGCGGAGACCCAATCGACCGTGCTGGCGCTGCAAAGATCATCGAAGACGTTCGCAAGTCAGGTCGCACCATTCTGACCGAATACGAATCAAAACAACTGTTGGCTTGCTACGGCATTCCGACAGTGGATACCCGCATCGCGAAGAGCAAGGAAGAAGCTGTCAAAGCCGCAGATGCGATTGGTTACCCGGTGGTGCTCAAACTCCACTCTGAAACCATCACCCACAAGACCGATGTCGGCGGCGTACAGTTAAATCTTGCAGATGCAGACGCGGTGAAGAATGCCTATGAAGGCATCCAGAAATCCGTCACTGCCAAAGCCGGCGCAGAACATTTCCTCGGTGTGACGGTTCAGCCGATGGCGAAGGTCGAAGGTTATGAGATCATCCTCGGCAGCAGCATCGATCCGCAATTTGGTCCCGTGCTTCTCTTTGGTCTTGGCGGTCAATTAGTGGAAGTCTTCAAAGATCGCGCACTCGCCCTGCCGCCGCTCAACACCACCCTGGCGCGTCACATGATGGAAAAGACCCGCATCCACACCGCGCTGAAAGGTGTCCGCGGACGCAACCCGGTGGACCTCGCCGCGTTGGAACGTCTGCTCGTGCGCTTCTCACAGTTGATCACAGAGAATCGCTGGATCCAGGAATTGGACATCAACCCGTTGATGGCTTCTCCTGAAAAACTTATCGCACTGGATGCGCGTGTCCTCGTGTATGGCAAAGACACCAAACAGGAACAACTTCCCAAGATGGCGATCCGCGCCTACCCGATGAAATATGTGAGCAATTGGACTGCCAAAGACAAGTCCGCAGTCGTCATTCGCCCCATCCTGCCTGAAGATGAAAAACTGCTGGTCAAATTCCATCTCGACCTCTCCGACCGCAGCGTCTTCCTGCGCTATCTCCAGCCGATGATGCTTCAAGAACGCGTCGTGCATGAACGCCTGTCCCGCATCTGTCACTGTGACTATGACCGCGAGATCGCATTGGTCGCTGAGAAGAAAGTGGACGGCGAAGATACTATCATGGGCGTGGTGCGCTTGAGCAAGTTACATGCTACCAATGAAGCCCGCCTCAGCATCCTTGTCGCGGACCCGTATCAGGGAACCGGACTGGGTGGTGAGATGGTCCGCCGCACCGTGGAAGTTGCCAAGCAGGAACGTCTGGAACGCATCAGCGCCACGCTGACAGATGACAACCAAGCCATGCAGCATATCTTCAAGAAACTTGGGTTCACCATCGAGCCGTCTGCAGATAACCCCAGACTGATGCACGCCACCATCTCCCTTTAGTTTTGCCTGATAGAAAAAGTCCCAGTCAATTGACTGGGACTTTTTGATTTGCGAGATCAAGCCGCTTCAACTTCCTGATGGGCTTGCTTCATCAGCCAGACATAACTATCTTCCAAGCCAGGCTGGGCAGGCTGGGCGTTGGGATACTCCCTCGCATCAGAACCGACCAGACGGTATTGCGTGCCTTCGGCGAGGTGCAGCATGGAGACAACAGTCAGGTCGTGGTTTGGCTTGTCCAAGCCAGACATGGTCAAGGTCCAGACATGACCTTCGGTGGCTTTGAGCATTTCGGCAGGACTGCCACGGAAGAGGATGCGTCCCTTGGCGAGTACGGCAAGATCACGGCAGGTCTGACCGATGTCTTCGACGATGTGCGTGGAAAGCAACACAACCCGATCCGCGGCGAGGTTGACGAGCAGGTTGCGGAAGCGAATCCGCTCTTCGGGGTCAAGGCCGGCTGTTGGCTCATCCACGATGAGCATCTTCGGGTCGTTGACCAAAGCCTGGGCGATTCCGACGCGGCGTTTCATCCCGCCGGAGAAGCCTTTGATTTTGCGTTTCGCCACATCTCGCAAGCCAACCATCTCCAACACTTCAGTCACGCGCTTGTTGCGTTTCCTTGTGTCATCCAAACCTTTGAGGATCGCCATGTAATCGACAAATTGTTCGGCGGTCAGTTCAGTGTACATGCCAAGCTCCTGAGGCAAATAGCCCAGCATGGACTTGACCGTATGCTTGCCCGCTTCGGTGGTGAGGTCGTGCCCGTCCACACGGATGGAGCCACCGCTGGGATTGACGATGCCCGCCAGAATGCGCATGAAGGTGGTCTTGCCCGCGCCGTTCGGTCCGAGCAAGCCGAACATGCCGGAGTTGATGTGCAAGTCTACGCCATTGAGAGCATTGACCATTTTGTTTCCAGAGCTGTAAGTTTTGGTGAGTCCAGTAATTTGAATCATGAGGTTATCCTTTTGTTTTTCGGTCATTGCTTCGGGCTCCGCCTTCGCAATAACCGAAAAAATTTAGATATATCTTTCCTGACGATGCAGCAATAGCCAGGTGAGAAAGAGAAAAGCGGCTGAAGCGGCGAAGAGAGCGATTTGATTCGACACAAGGTCGGGATGTCTGGGATTGAGAATGCCCATGAAGACATAGGCATATTTCCAGTTGTTGAATGTCATCGCATCACGGATGATGATCTGGATGATCCAGACCAAACCGACGAGGAAGGATCCGATCATGGTCTGCGCGCCGAGAATTGCACCAAAAGTTCCGAGGGCGATCATCGCAATAGTTGGGACGATCCACGAGAGGTGCAGGTTGAGTATGTTGCCAAGCGGGGCAAAGTCTACACCGATGAACAGAGCAAAGACGATGAAAGCGAGCGCGTTCACGGCTTGGATGAAGAAAATCAGAGAGATTCTTTCAAAGAGGATTTGCGCGGCGCGGATGGGAGTCGCAAAGCGCAGCTCAATGGCAGGGTCATCGAGGATGGCGTAGGCTGCCATAACGCCACCAATGAGCGGAGTAGCGACTCCGATGTATCCACGTGCGATGTCGAAATTAATTTCCTGATCGTTTAGTAGCAAGGTGAGGATGACAAAGAACGCCCAAAATGCCAGCGGAAACCAGAGTTGGTCAAGGCGATATGTCAGCAAGGCGTATTTCAAAGAAAAGCGTTTCATTCTACATTCCTATGCGCGGCGGGACTGCCACTGCAAGTAAACGTTAAGCACAACCATCACAGCGACGATACACAGTCCAAGCACGATCAGGTTCAGGGTTGCGTCTGAGGCGGAATAAGTCAGTGGCTCAGACGCGTTGATGAAGCCGAGAAAATATCCTTGGTAGGCATACATCCCACTGACGGTGAGCAGTGTCCCATTGAGGGTGGGAAAGAACTCTGGGTTGATGTAGTTGCCCCAGAACCAGTAACCCGTGAACAGGATCTGATAAACGCGCAGGGGCATGATGAGTGGACATGCCAGAGAGAAGGCAGTGACGAAGGCAAACGCTGGAACCATGATGGCAAAGAAAGCCAGTGTCATCGTGAAGAAGAACTCGATGGGTGCATTGCCAAAGGCGATGAACAAGCCTGTGATGAGCCAAACCCACACCAGCACAGGTGCAAGCGATGCCGCAAGTACGCCAAAGTATTTTCCGAGTATGTAGGTGGCGAGGCTGAGCGGTGTACTCTCCTGCAATTCGCGGACACTTTGACGGAAATCGCGCAGTAAGCGGTCTGCGGAAAGGATGCCGACCACAACAGGTAGAAACAGGTTGAAAGTGAATGCCATTTGCCCTGCATATTGCCAGGTCTGTTTATCGGTGAGGATGGTCACTTCTTCATCTGGCACGGGATACATGACCGTGACCGAATAGAAGACGAACAGCAAGCCGTAGGCAATCCACAAGCCGGGGCGGCGAAGAGACATATTGAATTCATGGCGTAAGACGCCGAAAAATCGAGACATGGAAACTCCAAAGGTGTCCCGTCATTGCGAGGATGGCGTTCTTCCCGGCGAAGCAATCTCCCAACTAATCATGAGATAGCTTCGCCGCAAGAGCAAGAGCGCGGCTCGCAATGACGAAGAAGGTTTTTACATTGCAATTGACCTGCGCCATTGCACCTGTTCCCGCCCGGCAGACCAGAGCGCGGACAGAACCAACGCAAAGCCAAAGATGAAAAGCAGGGCAGGGTCATTCCAGAACTGACGATACGACTCGAGCCACGGAGTGAGGAAAGCGAACCACTCACCCACAGAGGTCAACGCGAGATATTGCGCCGCCCACAACGTGTATGAAATGAACAGTGCATTGCTGGTGCCGATCCACAAGGAGAGCAGAAGCGCGAGCGCAGAGAGGAAAGTCATCGGTGCGAGCCAGCCAAGGAGGAGTTCGCCCAAGGCTTGCGGCGGCAGGATGAGAAGCAGTCCCGCCGTGGCGCACAAAGCGAGAAACACGTTATAGGCAGAGACGAGCGTCAGCCGTGCCAGCAGAATCTTCCACGGCGAGATGGGCGTGGCAAAAGTCAACTCGGCGGCGGGGTCGTGCTCCGCGCCGTAGATCAGAGTCACAGTGCCAGCGGCGATCATCGGCACGAAGAAGTGCAGAACTTCCACACGCGCCACGAGCAATGCCATTGCCAAAAAGATGAACATCAACGCCGCCGAGCCGATCCATAATTCGTTATGCATGAGCAGCAGTTGCATGCGCAACAGTTGAGCCGTGCTTTTGTAGGCACGTGTCAATTTCGAGGGCGCGTGAATCGCTTCCAGTGCAGAATCCGCTAAATGGACGGGAGCAGGCACGGCTGAGTCTGATGCGATGACTTCGTTCGCGAGCGACTGCCAGAGAGTCAGATCCGCCTGACAGCTTGCACATCCCGCCATGTGTTTTTCAAAATCCGCACGTTCGCTTTCGTTCAATTGATTCGCAGCGTAGCGAATGAGTTGCTCTTCGTGGTTCATCGTTCCTCCGTGCGCGCCAGCACGCCACGCAGATGGTCGCGCGCATAACTCAGGCGGCTCTTGACCGTGCCAACGGGAATGTTCAACACTTGCGCCGCTTCGTTGAGCGACAGACCTTGATAGAAGATGAGGTCGAGCACGGCGCGATGTTCTGGCGAAAGACTCTGAATGCCCTGACGCACCCATCGCCTCTCATCCTTAACTTGTGCCTGCTCCTCCGGCGATTGTTGATCTTCGCTGACAATTTCTTCTGCCACGTCGTCGAGATAACGCGTGTCTCCGCGCAAGGCTTTCATCGCCGTGTGATGGACGATGCCCAATAGCCACGCGATGAGGCGTCCCTCGCCACGAAAGGTTCGGGCGGTGTGCCACGCGGTGACGAGTGTGTTCTGCGTCACATCTTCAGCGGTGGCGGGATCGTTCGTGAGGCGCAAAGCATACGCATACAGCCGCTGACCGTACAGCGCGTACAGGTCGCGCACGGCATCGTCGTCGCCAGCTTGCATGCGACGGATGAGGTCGAGGTCTTCAGCGGGTTTTGTCATGACAGTTTGCGTTTGCCAGGGAAGGGCAAGGTTTGCTGTTGGCATTGTATCTGCTTCTCGATAGTATGTACCAGCGAGATGCGAAAAGGTTCAAAATTGGTTTATCAAAACTTAAAATAGATTTTCCCGTATATTAGGCATAGACTTTAAAGGAGATTTTATGGATACACCATTGACAGAAGAAAAGCCTACATCCCCTGCCTGGCTGATCGTACGCTGGGTTCCCTTTGGATTGATGGCAAGCTCGGCGCTGGCTTTGTTGCTCATGTTCCTGACGGGCGGCATGGTCAAGATCACAGCCTGGTATTTGATGCAGTTAACTCCACCGCTGATGGGCATATTGACATTGATTGTGATTGGTATCTATGCGTTCATCAAAAAACGCCTCAGCGCCGCCTGGATCGCTACTGCTGTCATGTCTGTCTTGAGTCTGCTGCCGTTGATTACCTGGTTCGTGCCGATTGCTTTCCCGGTTTCGCTCGAAAAGACAACCCCATCTGTGACCGTCCGCCTGCCCGCGGATGTACCTCTGCGCGTGGTCTGGGGTGGTAACTCGGTCAAAACCAATTATCACGCCGTGACTCCCGATCAACGTTGGGCATATGATTTGTTGGTCGAACCTTATCTTTCGGGCAGCCCCAACCTGGAAGATTATGGCTGTTATGGAGTCCCCGTCCTCGCGCCGATCAGCGGAACCATCGTCTCCGCGCATGACGGTGAACCGGATGAAACTCCCGGCGTAGGGTCCAATAATATCGAAGCGCCGACGGGCAATCATGTCATGATCCGCATCGAAGAGACGGGCTCTTATCTGGTCATCGCCCATCTCAAAGAAGGCAGTGTCGCTGTGAAAATCGGCGACATTGTGGAAGAAGGTCAACTGCTCGGTGAATGCGGCAATTCCGGCAATACCAGCGAGCCGCATATTCACATCCACCATCAGCGGCAGGACCCGACGGTATATCCGCTCAACTTTGCGGAGGGATTACCGCTCTACTTCCGCGACCATGACGGTGAACCCATGCCCGTCGGCGGCGTGTTGATCGAAGGCGAAACCGTCACAGCCACAGGGGACCTCGTGCAACATATTGAGAAGTAAAAAAAAGCGGACAGAAAATCTGTCCGCTTTTTTATCGTCAATTCTACTAATCTCTTGAGACTGGTAAACCGCCATACATCCACGCACCAGTGCCGCCGAGCACATTGTAGATGGTCTTGAAACCTTTTTGGCCGAACAGAGCCGCGGCAGACTGGCTGCGATTTCCGCTGGCGCAGATCACTGCTACTGGGCGGTTTGGATCCAGCTCGGTCACGCGCGAAGCGATCTGCCCGAGCGGCATGAGGATCGCACCGGGCACATGTCCCTGACGATATTCCCACGGCTCGCGCACATCTACCACCACAGGGCAATCCCCATTCGTACAACTTTGCATCAGGCTGTGTAATTCCTGCGGCTTGATATCCTTCACATCGCCAGCCGTCAGCGGCAGTCCCAAACGTTCCCACACATCCAAACCCTCAGCAATATACCCAACTACATTTTCATACCCGACGCGCGCAAGGCTGTACACCACACGTTCATATTCGGATGCGTCGCTCAACAGCAAGATCATCGGCACATCGGGCGGGAAGACAAAACCAATGCGATTGCTCAACTGATCATCCGCTTCAAGATGAACAGAACCGGGGATGTGTGCCTGCACATAATCATCCTTGGAACGCGTATCGAGCAAGCCTGCGCCGCGCTGGAAGTGAGGCAACGCCTCTTTGATCGACAGAGGAGCGGGTTGCACAGCCCCAAGCGGTTTCACCCCTTTGCGATTCATCGCCTTGATGCGGGTATGATTCCCCGGCTGTTCGGGCAAATCACTGACCGCGTATTCGACGAATTCTTCCTTGCTGCGTGGAGCCAGCGCCGGGTTGGAGAGGCGCTCATAGCCCAGCGTGGTCGAGCGCATTGAGCCGATGGATTTTCCACACAATGAGCCCGCACCATGACCGGGATAAATCAGCAAGCCATCGTTCAACGGCAAAATCTTTTCGTTGATGGTGTGATACATATCGCCGGCAAGCCCGTTTGCCGCTTCTGCACCGACGAGATCGGGGCGTCCCATATCACCGACGAAGAGGGTGTCACCCGTCAGCGCAATCCACGGTTGATCGGAGCGGGTGGTGTCGGTGACAAGCAAGGTAATGCTTTCGGGTGTGTGACCGGGCGTGTGGATCACGTTCAAATGCAAGTTCCCCAGTTTGAGTACATCGCCATCTTTGACAGCCTGATGCGGAAATTCCGCGCCGCTGGCTTCGTGGACGTAGATCGTCGCGCCAGTGCGAGCCGCAAGGTCACTGTTGCCGGAAACATGGTCGGCGTGCAGGTGGGTTTCGATGATGTGTGTAATGGTCAATCCGCGCGATGCGGCTGTATCAAGATATTTTTGCACGTCACGATCTGGGTCAATGATCGCGGCCACCCCTTTGGCTTCACACCCCACAATGTAAGACGCACACCCCAAGCCCTCAATGAAAAATTGTTGTGAATACATGTGTCTCTCCGTACGACTAAATTTTATTGAAATTATCAGCCAGCAAGAAAAGTGCCAGCAAAATGACAAACCAGGCAAAGATCGTTTGCAGTTTTTTCGCGGGCAGGTATTTGGCCAGCCGTGAACCGACAAATGTCCCTGCCAGACCGGAAATGATAAAAACCAGAATCAGCAGCGGTTGGATGGACCCATCATGGATATGACCGAGGAAGCCTGCAAGGCTGTTCATGGTGATGACCACAAGCGATGTGCCAACCGCCATCTGCATGGGCAAGCCCACCAGCACTACCAACGCTGGGACGATAAGAAACCCGCCGCCCACGCCAAGCAAACCAGTCAACAAGCCGACAACGGCTCCGCTGACAAGCGTCACCCAGAGCGGTTTTTCAGAGGTAATCGTCTCTTGCGCATCTTTTCGGACGAGCAAAAAGATTCCGATGACGAGCATCAGGAGGGCAAAGGCAACTAACAACATGGCAGGCGAGATCAACTTGGAAAAGCCCGAGGCGAGGAACGCTGTCAGCATGCCAACCCAGCCAAAGGTCAGAGCGATGCGCCAGTTCAAGGTCCCTTGGATTTGATGAAAGGAGGCGCCCATCAAACTGTTCGCGCCGACGATTGCCAGCGATGTGGTCACTGCCGTTTGCGGAGTTTGCCCGACGAGATAGACCAGCGCAGGGACGGTCAGAATCGAGCCGCCGCCGCCCAACAAGCCGAGCGAAAGCCCAATGGAAAAGCCGAGTAACAATTCAAGCCAAAGCATATCAATACGGTCTTTGGATGCAGAAGCTGCGAAAAGGTTACAAAAATCGTCAGAATTATGTGGGGATTGGTTGCGCACTCATGGAAACCAGCCGCACACCCATCTGACGTAGTTGATGGAAGTTTGCGCCTTGTTCCAGTCCGCGCAAGACGGATTCGGGGTGTTCCACGACCGCGCCAGAAAGGATCGTCGCGCCAAGCTCAAACAAGATCGGCGAAAGCGGCGTGGTTGGTCCAATGACAAGGACAGGTACGCCGGGTCGACAAAGGGCGATCAACTCATCGAAGGTGCGGTTGAGCAGGGTCATGGCGGTGATAGCGACCACATCCGCTTGTGGTATGATCTCCGGCGCGGACGAGGCGGGCAGGTCGCCATCTTGCGGATTTTGTTCCAGCACCCAGAGCTTGCCCACACGGGGACGCAATTCATGCACAAAGGGAAAGTGCCCAACCATGGCTACGGTTTTGTCCGCGCCGAGGCGGGCAAGCACTTCTTTAGAATGTAGATTCACCCATAAGTCAGAAAGACGCGGCAACAGCGCGTTGACAGCGGCAAGCCCAACAGACACTTCCGGCAGATAGGCGGAATGAACAAGTCCTGTCAATTCACGGGCGGACAAATCCAACAAGCGACCCGCTCTGGGGACGGCAGGCTCGCTGGTGTAGTGATGGTCTTCATCGCTGACAGTGGCAGCCAGCCCGCAACGAACATCGCCGTCCACTTCAACCGTGACGGCCGTCCAATATAAGCCGATGTGAATTCCGGTAATTTTTCCATCTGGCAGGGATGGTAACAAACGGTCAAACAGAGATTGGGTTATGCGCATGAGACTCCAATGGGATATGCATGGAATATAACAAGGTTTAGTCTGCTTTCCAAGGGAATTTTTAGCCCTATCCACCTGGCTAGGTGAATCCCCCACCAGCGGCAGATACTCATCCCCCCTCTTTGTCATATAGTATGGGCGAGGTTCAAATGATTCGTATCATCATTGCAGATCCAGACCCTGCCGCACGCGCCGCTCTACAACTCGTATTGAGGCGCAAGCTGGATACAAATGGCATCATTGAAGTTGGAGATGTGGAAAGTTTGATCCGCTCGCTGGCAGATGCCTCGCCCGATCTGCTCTTGCTGGATTGGAAACTTTACGGCTCCCCCGCACCCGAAACCTGCAAACTGCTTCAGAAAGCGTATCCACGCCTGAAGATCGTCCTGCTCAGTGTCGATGCGGGCAATGCCGCCATAGCCAAAGAGGCAGGCGCAGATTTCATCCACAAGGGCGCATCTCCCGATGAATTGATTGAAACATTAAAGCCACTTCTGCGTAGAGAGAGTAAGCCCTTGTCATTCAATTTAGGTTCGAAAGGAGAATGAAATGCAAACAAATCGTTCTAATATTGGCTCGCTAATTGGAGGCGCACTACTGATCGCCTTTGGCTTGCTGGTGCTGGCGGGACAGGTCTTCCGCTCACTAAACTGGGATTTCTTCTGGCCCTTCATCGTTATCGGATTCGGCGCGCTGTTCTTCGTGGCAATGTTCGCCGGCGGGAAAGGTTCCGCGGCATTTGCAATCCCCGGCAGCATCATCAGCGGCGTGGGATTGATCTTGCTGTTCCAGAACATCACCGGCCACTGGGAGTCCATGTCCTACTTCTGGGCGCTCATCATCATGTTCGTGGGCGTTGGAATTTACATCATGGGTTGGTACGGCGAGGATGAAGGACAAAAGAAATCCGGCACGAGTGTGATGAAGGTCGGCTTGATCCTGTTCGTGATCTTCGGCGCATTCTTCGAGATGATCTTCTCATCGTTCGGCAATATGATCTTCCCGATCTTGCTCATCCTGCTGGGCGGCTATTTGATCATAGTCCGCTCTGGTTTGCTGGGCAAAAAGAAAGACGAATCGCAGACGGATGATATTCCGCCGGCGAGCTAGGAAAGAAGGAAACAATGGAACAAAAAAATTCGATCTTTGGTCCGCTGCTGCTGATTGCGGCGGGAGTTGTCTGGTTGCTGGTCAAATCGGGGAATGTCCCTGCTGAAAATCTCTGGGCGCTGACTCACATTTGGCCATACTTACTGATCGCCGCAGGCGTAGGGCTTATCCTGCGCGTCTATTGGAAGTATGCGACTATGCTGCTTGATGTATTCATCGTCGCGGGTGCGCTGCTGGCGATCTTGTACGCGCCTCAGTTGGGATGGACAAAGCCATCCATGCTGACAATGATTCAGGATGGAGATTTTTACATCGGCTCTGGTGAACCGGGCTCTGGCAACATCGTCACAGAAACTCGCAGCGTGGACGACTTCAGCGCCATCGAAGTGGACTATCCGGCGGAGATTATCGTCACGCAGGGAGATAAAGCTTCGGTCAAGGTGGAAGCGGAAGATAACGTCATGCCCGGCTTAAAGACTCAAGTCCGTAATGGCGAGCTTAAAATCTATTACAAAGTGGAAGATGGGCTGCACGTCGACCCGAGCAAGTTGGTCAAGATCACAATCGTAGTCACTGACTTGAATAATGTACATTTTGACAGCGCGGGTGAATTGAATGTGAACGGTCTTGAGACCGACAAGCTGAAGGTTTCGCTCAGCGGCGCAGGCAATGTGATCTTGACTGAGATCGCTGTTGAGTCTCTCGATATCAATCTGAGCGGCGCAGGCAGCATGACGTCATCTGGCACGGCCGACAAACTCGACCTGGACATCAGCGGGTTTGGCGACTTCGATGGCGGTGACCTGCATACCCAGTCTGCTGGCATCACACTCAGTGGAGCGGGCAGTGCCACCATTTGGGTAGACGATGAACTCGATGCCGAAATCTCTGGTGCAGGTTCGATCAGTTATTACGGCAACGCTGACGTGAACAAGGAAATCAACGGCGTTGGAAGCGTCCGCAGTTTGGGAGATAAATAACCTCTTTTGTTAGTATGAGACTCCCCGCCTGGCGGGGAGTCTTTTTACGCCCAAACACAGTATGCAAACATCAAAACAAAATATATTGGAAAAAAGAAATGTTGAAAACCATATTGAATCGGCTCTATGTGTATATCCCCCTGGCGCTGGTGGCAGTTTTTCAAAACACCATCCACGAGTCTCTGCATTATGTAACGGCACGCATATTCGGAGAAAACGTTCTGGAATTTCGCCTGCTGACCAATGG
Source organism: Anaerolineales bacterium (assembly GCA_023382575.1). Taxonomy (GTDB): domain Bacteria; phylum Chloroflexota; class Anaerolineae; order Anaerolineales; family Villigracilaceae; genus Villigracilis. The sequence goes on along the minus strand of JAHDWC010000019.1, from coordinate 17,485 downwards.
CTGGCTGACCAGTCAGGTGATCTATGCCACTCCCATGGAAGAGCGGACTGGAGTGTACTGGCTGGTCATCGCCTGGCTGCCCGCCATCGTCACCACAGTGATCGGGTTCGTGGTGTATTTCAATCGTGCTCGTTGGCTCACCCGCTGGGCGCCGCTTAATCTGGTCATCTGGTACGTTGGAGCGTTATTTATGACCATTGACCCCCTCTACTTTGGGGTTATTTCATGGTTCATGAATCGCAGCGACGTGAATGCTGCTGAAATCATTGGCTGGTCGCCCATTCCATTCCAGATCGCAGGCTTGGTTCTGAGCGTAATCGCCGTCCGTTTGGTGCTCAATTGGCGCACAGAGACCCGCTCCAATTTGGAGCGGTATCGTCTGCCCAGTATGGAAACCCCATAACAACATCCTCAGCTCTACCTATCCACCCATAATGGCATTTACACATTTCATCGCGCCGCCATGCCTTCTGCTCGTTCTTTGATGCCCAGCATCATACGACGCATCATGATGAACTCGCCCGGGCGAATGGCATCCCAAAACCAGCCTTCTGCAGCACTGCGCGAGCGGATCACAAGCCTTGTCATTCCATCATCCTGCGACACAAGGTTGAATTGCCAGACTTCGACCCAGTCATCCTTTTCCTTGTGTCCCAACACAATGATTTGATTCTCTTCGATCATTGCCACGATGTAGGCGGGCGGCATATTTTCATCGGGGCACATGAGGACCTTATCGCCCACTTCCAATCCCTGCCACTCTTCATGGATGCGGTCAGCGTTGGTTTGCGGACATTGGACCAGCGCCTCAAGCCACGTGTAGCTATACATGCCGCCCTTGTCCGCGCCGAGTTGGGCAATCCACGGATAGATCTCTTCGGGAGTGGCAGCAATGGAAATGGCTCGGGTGTAGGTAATGCGTGGATTTGGAACCAACTCATCTCCGGGGTATGAAGCGTTAATTTCTTCATCCATCGCGCCATAACGATCCATCCACGGCAACAAGGCAAATATCAGAACAATAGCCAAGACTCCAAGCCCAGCCAGAGCGCCAATGGTTTTGAAAAACTTTTTCATGAGTGTCATCTCCAATATTGAAATCAATCTACTCGCATCATAGACTATGAAAAGAAAAGACTCCCCTATCAGCAGGGGAGTCTTTCACTGGTCAGATGGATAGGTTTATGGATGGACGGATGGGAATTGCATGATGACCGTACTGCCCTTGCCCACTTCACTTTGCATGGTGATGGTACCGCCTTGCGCCTCGACCAACGTTTTAGCGATCGGCAGACCCAAGCCAAAGCCTGGGATGACAGTGGTGTCTTCGCCGCGATAGAATCGGTCGAAGACATGCTCGAGCGTTTCAGGCGAAATCCCTTCGCCAAAATCCTGCACGCGGACTTCGATCAGCATGCCTTGTTGTTGTGCTGTCACATGAATGTTTCCAGATGAATGTTTCAAGGCATTATCCAACAAGATCAATCCCACTTGCTTGAAGGCATCCCGGTCGCCCAAGATCGTAAGATTTTCAGGAACTTCCAGCGTGATCTCGCGCTGTGGGTCCAGCTGACGCGCCTGACGACAGGTTTCTTCCAACACTGTGGTCACATCCAATGGATCGCGAACCAGGCTTCGTCCCGCGTCGGCGCGGGCAAGCAAAAGCAGATCATTGACCAATCGAATGAGGCGGTCGCTTTCATCGACCATGTCGTTGAGAATATCCGCTTGATCTTCCTTGGGCATGGGGGGCGTGCGGCGCAACAGTCCGAGGTTTCCGCGCAGGGTGGTGAGCGGTGTGCGTAATTCATGAGACACGTCCGCGACGAAGTTACGCTGCATCTCCAGTGAATGTTCCACCTTTTTGAAGGCATCTTGCAAACGAGTCAACATGGCATTGAACGTACTGGCCAGCAATCCCACTTCATCCTGCGGACCGGCGTAATCCACCCGGCGGGAAAAATCTCGTTCTTCGCCGATCTCTTTCGCCGTCTTTGTGATGCGATGAATCGGTCGCAGGGTAATGCCGGAGAATATCCAGCCGATTCCAAAAGCCAGTAAGCTGATTAGCGCACCCATTATCAACAAGGTCGTACCCAGGGAGTTGAGCGTGCGATTCCGTTCCGTCAACGGACGAGCCACCTGCACAATGTAGGTCACTTCATCGTTGATGATGACCGGGCGGCTGTAGATCAACATGGTCTCATCGGAGACGACCTCGGTCTGCCACCATTCCTGTTTGTTTTGAAGGGTCTGCAAGCCTTCTTCACTTAAGGGAAGCGCATCTCCTGCTCGGCCAAAAGGGCTGGCAATGAGTTCGCCTTGTGGGTCGAGCACACGCGCAACTTCACGTTCAGGAAATCGCTGAAACTCCTGCTCACTGGAAAATTCGTCGAAGGGCAGAGGCGGTTTGTCTTCATCGACAGGTGGCGGCTCATGGAATTCTTGCGGCTCGGTCAGGGAGCGCGAATCCGTTCTCAGCGCGGCTTCTGCCAAACGATTGGCACCCAGGATCAGGTCCTGTTTGATCGAGTTGAGCGTATCCTGTGCCTGGATGGTGTACAACGTCACACCAAAAATGGTTAAAGTCAAGGCGAGGATAAACGTGTAAAGCAGGGTGAAACGAAACCGAATGGACATCATTCCTCGCGTAACGCATAGCCTATGCCGCGCACGGTTTGGATAAGGCGTGACTGTCCGTTTGCTTCAAGCTTCTTGCGCAGATAGCCGATGTAAATTTCAAGCACATTGTCATCGCCGCCGAAGTCGTAACCCCACACATCGTTGAGAATCTGGCGGCGCTCCAATACCTGACGTGGATGGCGCAGCAACAAATGAAGCAGATTGAATTCGGTGACAGTCAGGGATAGTTCCATATCGCCGCGCTTCGCTTCACGCGTGGATGGGTCGAGGGTGACATCGGCATATGAGACTTTTTGATTCTCAGGTTTGGATTCTACGCGTCTCAGCATGGCATGGACACGCGCCACCAACTCGGCGGGAGCAAAGGGTTTGATGAGGTAATCGTCCGCGCCGCTCTCAAGCCCTTCGACGCGGTTCTCGATGGCATCGCGCGCGGTGAGCATCAGAATCAGGGTCTTGTTCTCGTCGTCACGCAGGCGGCGGACGAATGCCATTCCGTCCATTTTGGGCATCATCCAATCGGCAATGATCAGATCAGGTTTTTGAGCATAGACAAGCGGTAAGGCCTCCACGCCATTGGTCGCTGTGAAAACGGTGAGGTTCTCATAGGTCAATGTACGTTGGAGCATTTTCAACAGTTTGGGGTCATCGTCCACGATTAAAACAACAGGCATACGTACTCTCTTTTCTTCATCTTATCACAGCCAATATAAATAAGAATGCTGTGAAAACGCTGTGAGAGGAACATGAGATGGGAGTTTCACGGCATTTTCTCAGGTTTTCTTTATAGGTTTCTTGGCTTTCTCACAGGTCGAAAAACTACGCTTATAAAACATTACCTGCCCGAATCCACAGCTGAAAAGTTCACACATTTTTCACAGATTTTTCTTGGCCTCTTCACAGGGAGCAACCCTAGAATGCAGTGTAGAAACAAAGGAAAAAAGGAAAATGAATACGTCAACAAAAACAAATCTTATTCTCGACATCACGATCTTTGTCGCATTTCTCGTGATCGCAAGCCCGACGCTGACCGGGAATACCATTCATGAATGGCTGTCGGTGGCATTTAGCGCCGCCATCATTACCCATCTGCTTTTCCACTGGAAGTGGCTGGTGAGTATGACCAGGAATTTTTTCAAACACCTGTTTCATCAGTCTCGCTTGAACTATGTGATCAACCTGCTCTTTTTCATCGCCATGACCGCTGTCACCCTGAGCGGATTGTTGATCTCGAAGGATGTCATGTCATTCTTAGGGATTCAATTAGATGCAGGTTCCAACTGGAAGATAATCCACAAGCTCGCTTCAGACTGGTCCCTGATTCTGCTCGGCATCCATTTTGCTTTGCACTGGAAGTGGGTTGTGACGAACATCGCCCACTACATCGTCTCTCCCCTCCGCATGGTGTTCCAGCCGCACATGAAACCCCAGAGCTTATCTGTCCAGCCAGTGCATATTGAAAAGGAGAAATAATCATGAAGACTCTCTTTCGAATTGCTGTTATTTTGCTGATGGCAGCCATTGTCGCTGGCGGACTGTACCTTCTCGTCGAAAACACTGCATTTGATATGGTTTCAGAGGCGGAAGGTCATCAGCGCCCAGCCATGACAGATGGAACAGCCAACCCATCCATGGAACGTCCCGAAGGCGGCGAAGATCACCACAGCGCCTCGCTTACCCGCGGGCTGTCCGAAATGTTTGTCACACTGGGAAAACTGGCAGCGATCACTATCGTCATCCTGCTTTTGCAGAAGGGCTTCAGTCTGCTGCGAGCCGCGAAATTAAAAGCTCAATCAAGTTAGAAAGGATAATGTCATGACCCTTAAATTCAAACGCAATTTGCCGCTTTTACTTCTCCTGGTTGGGCTGCTCGCCTTTCTGGCGGTTGCATTAGGAGATCGCCAGATCGTTTCGTACACGGTCAACACGGCGGCGCTGACAAGCGCAAGCCTCACAACCCAGGTCAGCGCATTGATCGCTCAACCATAAACAAGAATAGGAACTATTACTGATATGAAAAAAATAACTGCTTTATTGATACAAATTGTTTTGATCCTGGCGCTCGCCGCCTGCTCGGTCGCTCCCACCGTGGAACCAGACTCCGGGACGACATCGCAAGTTACGGCGGAGACCGCGGCGATTGTGTCCGAACCTTTATCGGCAAGCTACAGCAGCGAAGATCTGAACGCCGACCTTAACCAGGCGGATACATCCTACATCACGCTGAATGGTGACTCGATCACAGTAGAGGGCGCTGGTACAACCGTGGATGGCAGTACAGTGACCATCACCTCGGCCGGAACATACAGCATTATAGGAACACTGAACAATGGACAAATTGCTATCAACACTGAAGATGAAGAGACGGTGACGCTCATCTTAAATGGCGTCAACATTACGAACACATCCACCTCGCCGATCTATGTTTTGAGTGCAGACAAAGTTGTACTAACTCTGGCAGAAGGAACGGAGAATATCGTCACGGATGGCGCTTCGTATGTGTTCGCCAGCGCCGAAACCGACGAACCCAACGCCGCCATCTTCAGCAAAGATGATCTGACCATCAATGGCAGCGGCTCGCTGACAGTTTATGCGAATTACAACAATGGCATCGCCACCAAAGATGATCTGAAAATCACTGGCGGAAACATCACGGTCAACGCGGTTAATGACGGCATCCGCGGCAGAAATTACATCGCTGTGAACGATGGCACTATTACGGTCAATGCAGGCGGTGACGGTTTACAGTCGAACAATGATGAAGATACGACCAAAGGATATATTCTGATCGAAGGCGGCACGTTCAACATCACTGCCGGCATGGATGGCATTCAAGCAGAAACCCGTCTGACGGTAAGCGGCGGCACACTGAATATCGTCACTGGCGGCGGAAGTACGGTGAACTATGAATCAGAAGAAAGCGCCAAGGGTTTGAAAACTGGCGTGGACGTAACCATCTCAGGCGGCACACTTAACATCGACTCGGCGGATGATGCGATCCATTCCAACTCCAGCGTGAGCATCGACGGTGGAATTATTACCATCGCGTCTGGTGATGATGGCATCCACGCCGACGCCACGTTGACGGTCAACAATGGCGAAGTGAATATCGTCAAGGCGTATGAAGGACTTGAGAGCAAGGTCATCACCATCAACGGCGGGAATATCCGCCTCAACGCAGAAGATGATGGGGTGAATGGCGCAGGCGGTGTTGACGGGTCGTCGGTCAATGGACGACCCGGGCAGAACACCTTCGCTGCCACCGGTGACGTGAGTCTCAATATCAACGGTGGGTATCTGTACGTGGATGCCAAAGGCGATGGCATCGATATCAATGGCATCATCAACATGACTGCCGGGACGGTTATCGTCAATGGACCGACGGAAAACATGAATGGTGCACTCGATTATGATGGCGGCTTTAACTTGACAGGTGGTTTTCTTCTAGCAGTTGGAAGTTCTGGCATGGTGCAAGCCCCCAGCACCTCATCCACACAGTATTCGGTCATGTACGGCTTTGACACGATGCAAGCTGCCGGGACGATGATTCACATTCAATCCGAAAGCGGCGAAGAGATTCTTTCGTTCACACCGAGCAAGGAATTTCAAAGCTTGGTCTTGTCTTCACCGCAGTTGACCAATGGCGCAACATACACCCTCTTCACGGGCGGCAGTTCCAGCGGCACAATCACAGATGGATTGTATTCTGGTGGCAGTTATTCCGCAGGGACGCAGCTTGCCAGCTTCACCCTTTCCAGCGTGGTCACCACTGTCGGTTCAGCGGGCGGCATGGGTCCGGGTGGAGGCGGTTTCCCCGGCGGACCGGGTGGCAATCCCCGCCCATAGTTCCATCCCTTCAACGTCTTCCAAAAAGGAGGACGTTTTTGTTTCTCAACATCTTCACAGCTTTTTCTTGGGCGATTCACAGCCGCAGAATCTACAATCTCTTTCAAGGAAACAAAACGCATGTCAAACCTTAGTCATACCATCCGACGCTTCAATCGCTTTGAGTTGAAATATCTCGTCACACTCAAAGAGGCAGAGATTTTCAAGAAAGCCTTGCGTGCTTATCTATTGAAAGACGAGCACGGAAATGGGGATGGGCGCTACTCGCTCGCCAGCCTGTATTACGACTCGCCGGATTTTCGCTGTTATTGGGAAAAAGTAGACGGCATCCGACTCCGCCGAAAGCTGCGTATTCGTCGCTATGAGTCTGGTCCTACGCTGACAGCGGAAACACCCGTCTTCGTGGAGATCAAACAGCGGCTGGATCGTGTGACGCAAAAGCGACGAGTCATCCTCCCATATCGTGAGGCGCTGTTATTGTGTAATCAACGTCAATACCCCGAGAATGTCGCGCCGCAAGATGAAGCCGTCATGGACGAAATCTATGCCTACATTTGGCAATACAACCTGCGTCCGGTCAGCATCGTGCGCTATGACCGTCAGGCGTTCATCGGCAGTGAATATGACCTGGGTCTGCGCGTCACCTTCGATACATCGCTCTCATATCAGGTGCATCAACTGGCGTTGCACGAAGAAGCATCCAGCCTGCCCATGCTGCCCGCTGACCGGGTCGTGATGGAGATCAAGGTCAATGAACGCATCCCATATTGGCTGACGGAAATGATCGCCGCCCACAACCTGACCATGATCCGCGTGAGCAAATATTGTCGCAGCATCGAAAAAGCCAACGGCTGGGCGTCCACGTTTGCATACCCCACAATTTCTGCAATTTAGTTTCAAGGAGACTTTTATGGATATTTTCAACTTTCAAGACTTGACCGGAGAATTTTCGGTGCTCGACATCGTCATCGTCATGGCACTGAGTTTTATCCTCAGCGCCTTTATCGGCTGGATCTATAAGATCACGCATCGTGGCACGTCGTACACGCAGAGTTTTGTCTTTACTCTGGTCATCAACGGTATGGTGGTAGCATTGGTGATGATGATCGTCGGC
>JAHDWC010000019.1:0-9872 GCA_023382575.1 Anaerolineales bacterium | reverse complement strand
AGTGCGCGGGCCTTCTCACTGGTGGGTGCATTGTCCATCATCCGCTTTCGTAATGCCGTCAAAGAGACGCGTGATGTGGGCTTTATTTTCTTCACCATGGCAATCGGCATGGCGGTCGGGACGAAGTTCTACCTGCTGGCAGTTGCCGGGGCGGTAGTCATCAGCTTGATGATCCTGGTCATGATGCGCTTTGACTGGTTCGCACGCGATATGGCCAGCCAGATCCTGCGCGTACAAGTTCCCAATGGCGTCCCATTCGATACGCTCTTCGATGCGCCTTTCGTCAAATACACCCATACTTCCGAACTCATCAGCGTGGACACCATCCAAAGCGGCACACTGACCGAACTCACCTACAGCATCGGGCTAAAAAAATCCAATCGCGTGCAGGAATTCATTGCCGAACTCCGCCGCCTGAACGGCAACAACAAGGTCACCTTGATCGCCGGATACAACAGCACCGACCTCTAATTCCTTCGGGGTGCCCGCAGTGGCGGTTCCTGTCTCACCCAACAGGAATACCACCTCCCTTCCCCCATCCTCTCTCTTACCGTCGCTGCGTTTTTTTGTGAGTGTGCCGCATCGCCACCAATATCCCCTACCGCCCGATGCGGCGCACTCCTCCAGAAAGGAAATCATGAGCCTAAACTTTAGACGTCACTATCCCATTCTGATCGTGCTGGTCATTCTAATCTTCGTGTTCACTTTTGCGCTGGGAAACATGCGCGTCATCGCATACACGACCCAAGCCGAGCCGACCTCCGAAACAAAATACATGACCGACTACACCAACGACATTGCTCTCTTCGATGAAACAGTTGTGCATAGTATTCAAGTCATCATGTCGGAGGAAGATTACAACTCGATGATCACCACTTATCAGGAAACCGGCTTGAAGGAATATTTCAAAGCCGATATCATCATTGACGGTGTTCGCATCAACGAAGTGGGGATTCGTTTAAAGGGAAATGCTTCGCTTCGCACCGCACTGGGAGGGAATCGCGGCTTCGGAGGGAACAATCCCGCTGACGGTGAACAGCGCCCCGCCCGCCCTGAAGGCTTCGACCCTGCTGACCGACCACAGCCGCCCGAAGGTTTCAATCCCGGTGAAATGCCACAGATGCAAGAACCCCCCCAGATACCCGAAGCAGGTCAGGGTCCAGGGATGAACGAGGGCATGAGACAACAGCTATCGGATGGCGAGACAAAAATCCCATTCATGATCAAGTTCGACGAATACGAAGACCAGACCTATCAAGGGTACACAACGGTCTCGATCCGCACGTATGGCACTACCTATGACGAAGCCAACCTACAAGAACCCGTCACCAATGAAGCGGCACGACTGGCTGGCATCCCAGCTACTGAAACAGCTTACGCAGGCTTCAAAATCAACGACGAAGAAGAGACATTGTATGTGATCTCTGAACTGGTAAATGAAGAATATCTTGCTAAATATTTTGAAAATGCAGACGGGATCTTGTACAAAGCCGAACTTGGCTCGACGTTGAGTTATCAGGGCGAAGACCCAAGCAGTTACGCCGATAGTTTCACCCAGCAGACACGTGTCAACGACGCTGACCTTGCGCCGCTGATCGACTTCATGCGTTTCATCGACCAGGCAGATGCTGCCACCTTTGAAAGGGAATTGCCCAATTATCTTGACGCTGATTCGTTTGCAACCTACCTAGCGGTCAACACTTTGCTGGTCAACACAGATTCTATGATCGGCATGAACAATAACTATTATTTATATTATGACGATGAAGCTGAACGATTCACTCTGCTCATGTGGGATGCCAACGAAAGCCTCGGCAAACTTGGCGGCAACACCACATATGACGTCTCGTTGACCAACTCACAACAGGAAAGTCGCGGCAGAGGCGGTGGGATGGGAATGGGTGGCGGTCAAAACGCGCTCATTACCCGCTTCATGGAAAGCGAAATCTTCCAAGCCTTGTATGAAGAAAAATTACAGGATGTATATGAGAAGGTCTATGTCAGTGGCGCGATGACAGACACCATCGAACAATATTCGGCGCTGATCCACTCGGTCAATGATGACCGCGCTCTGGCTGACATCACCGCTTACGATCAGGCAGTCGAAAAACTCAAAACTTTCATCGTCCAACGCATGGAATATCTGGAGACGCTCGCCTTATTTGAAAAATAATTTTCCCCGCCAAAATCAAAACTCGGAGGCGCATACGCCTCCGAGTTTTGATTTACTACAGATTGCCTTCCAAATTCTCCAAAAACAACTTGAGGACTTCTTCCAAGACACCCTTGCGCGCGCCGAACATCAGCTTGCGCCCCACCGCATCGAGCGGATAGATGTCCATGATGACTTTGCTTCCATCGCCTTCGGCTTGAACGACACAGGTCATCTGCGTTCGGTCACCGAGGACTTTGCCGAGGAGCGTCTTGTCGAATTTCACTTCGAATTGAAATTCCTCCGGCTTGGATTTCAACATCTGCCCCTTGAGCTTTTCCACAGATTTTTTCGCAGCGTCATAGACCTTGCCGCGTTCCTGTGAAAATGTTTTTTCCTGATGAACATCATATGGCATGGCAATCTCCGTTATAACTCTTCGTACTTCACTTGATGAAACAATTCCTCGATCAAAGCGCGGGAACCGACCTCTGTCCCGCTCATCGAAGCGGTGGCGGCTCCGCTGGCAGCGCCCCAACCCAGCGACTCTTTCAGCGAATACCCCTGCGACAACGCCCAAACCAATCCACCCACCATCGAGTCACCTGCGCCGATGGGATTTTTCTCCTGGATCTTCGGGCTGTGAATCAGCCAACTTTCATCGGCGGTTTGCAGAAGCGCCCCTTTCTTGCCCATCGAAATAACCACGTTTTGCGCGCCCATCTTGAGCAGTTCTCTGGCGGCAAGGATAATTTGAGATGTAGTGTCAACGGGAAGACTTGTCAACTTTTGAGTCTCTTCGGCGTTGGGCTTGACGAGGTAGGGCTTCGCCTCACACCCCAGACGCAGGCTTTCTCCGGTTGTGTCGAGAATCGTCACCGCCTGATGCTCGTTGAGGATGGCAATGATCTGCGCGTAGAACGAGTCAGGCACGCCGGGGGGCAAACTCCCCGCCAGCACCCACCAATCTCCGGGTCTGGCAATGGATGCGATTTTGTCGAGTAGTTCACATTGCTTGGGTTCATCCACCAACGGTCCTTTTTCATTGACCTTGATGTAGTGGTCATGCTTTTCGGTAACAATGCTGATGTTGGTGCGCGTTTCACCGGAGATGGAGACGAAATCGGTGGCGATGTCGAGCGCTTGCAACCCGTGGCGAAGTCGTTCGCCCGTCCGCCCGCCGATGAAACCAAGCGCAGTGCTGGGCATGCCCATCGACTTGAGCAGACGCGAGACGTTGAAGCCTTTGCCGCCGAAATCCACCTGCGACTTGACCGCCGATAAAACCGAGTCGAATTGCACTTCGGCAACGGTCAGTTCGCGGTCGATTGCCGGGTTGAGCGTGAGTGTGTAAATCATGGAAGCTCCAATTTGCGCGATGATTTACGCCGGTTCCTGCCAGAGTTTTTCGATGAGGGCTTCCTCTGCTTCATTCGTCCACATTTGATCAGGTCCTAATTTCGCCGCCACTTCGGGAAGGCGATCTTTCAATTCCTTGAGGCTGGTGAGCGGCAGATTATGAATCTGCGGGAAGATGACCACCTTGCCAGGATACTTGCTATCCATCACAGACTGAATCGCTTCCGCCGCCGTCTCGATCCCACCGATAGCTGCCACGGAACGACCAGGCGACAACGTCCCTGAGAGTCTGCGTTCCATCACGGACGATTGATCGTGGATGGTCAAGCCGGAAGTGCCAGTGTATTGCGCGTTCGAGAGATAGACATTGCTAAGGTTGACCTTGCCCATCGTACCATTCGGTACGCCCGCGAACAGAACCATCATGCCATCTTGCTTCATGACGGTGTCGCCTTCTTCCATCAAACCGGCAACCGGCACGCTGACCACGACATCGTCTGCGCCTTGACCTTTGGTGACTTCCATGACGAAATCGTGGAAGGACTGTTTGGAGGTAGTCGGGTTGAAGATGAATAATTCACGTTCATTTTTCTTTGCCAGAGGCGCAAACATGTTGACCAAAGTCTGCAAACGTTCATCGCTGATCTCGGTGGCGATGACGGTCTTCGGTCCATCGGGCAGTTCGAGCGCGCGTTGGACGTGCATTTGCCCCATCGGTCCGCCTGCGCCGATGAAGACGGTGACGCCACCAGCGCGGAGTTCACAGCGGTTGCGGTCTTCGCCGTAAGATGCTGCGATGTCTGTGCTGTTGTTGCCGACAAAAGCGATGTAATCATAATGAAGACGTCCAAGGTCAACGGAGGTCAGACCATCGAGCGGCTTGGTGCCGACGATGTTCAAGGTTCCGCGGCGAGCGATGAAGCGGGCGACGTTTCCAACCACCTCGGCAGAAGTCGGGTTGAGCATGACGATGTCATCGAAGCCTTTGCCGTCGGTTAGTTCTTTGCTGAATGCTTCATAATCGTTGACGTTGTTCTTCTCGACAATGTTAGCTTTTGTCGCAGAGACTAATTTCTTGACCGAAGCAGGTACATCGATGAGGATGATCGTGGCTGGGGCATCCAAACCTTTTGAGAAGGTGAAGGATGAATCGTCGGCGTTGCCAATGATCCACATCGTGCCGCCAGGTTTCGGGTCCAGCCTGCGGCGCTGAGTGTAGGCTGCCACCACACATCCCCACGGCTCCAACAACGCGGACTCGGCGTATCCCATGCCTTCTTCCACTGGCAAAAGACAAGCGCCCGCATCCGTTTCAAGGACTTCCTTGCCGATGCAGTGATATTGGATGAGCCCGCCGGGGATGGTGTAGCCGTATGCGGTGCTCATGCCTTGTTGATAGATGTCGGGCTGAACCGCGAGGCGCTGACCGGGGTGATATTTTCCCGCGAGATTCTTGCCGACCTTGATGATGGTCAGAGAAACTTCGTGACCAAGGCGGGTCGGTTCGACGGTTAGGTTGCGATTGTAGAGTTTGGGATGACTGCCGCCCTGCTTGAGAATTTTCACATCCGAAAAACAGATGCTGACCGTATCGATGCGGACAAGAATTTGATCGTCATTCGGTTCAGGGATGGCAAAGGGTTCGGGCTTGCCGTCTTTGCCCATGCTTTCCATACCCGCGCCATAGAGATTCCATGCAAAGCTTTGCTTTGGCAGCGGGTGTTTCGCTGCATGATATTTTTTATATTTTTCGCCCATTGGAGTCTTCCTTTCAAGAGACTACCGTCTCCATTGTGTTCAAGGGATTCGCCACAGATGAACGTGGATGAACTTGATCGTTGGATGAATCCATCCTTTTTATCTATATTCATCTGTGGTTATTTTTTTACATACTCAATGTTTTCTTCACCAACTCGCGCACTTCAAGCGCGGTGGAACATTCCAAAGCTTGTTGTGCAAGAGTCTGCAAGTCAGAGGCTTTCAGTCCGCGGATCTGCGCTTTGATCAATGGTACAGATGGGACGCTGATGCTTAATTCGTCGATCCCAAGTCCGATCAGAATCGGTACGGCATATGGGTCAGAGCCCAACTCACCGCAAATCCCCGCCCACTTGCCATGTTTGTGTGCGCCCTCAATCGTCTTGGCAATGAGGCGTAATACAGCAGGATGCAAACCATCTTGTCGGCTTGCCAGGGCCGGATGCATACGATCCATCGCCAACGTGTATTGAGTCAGATCGTTCGTGCCGATGGAGAAGAAATCCACTTCCCGTGCCAACACATCCGCCATCAACGCCGCCGATGGGACTTCGATCATGATGCCTGCGGTTACACGCGGAATGTTCAGTTCCACCTGCAACTCGTCCAGCAGTTTGCGCGCCTGCCGATACTCTTCGATATCGCCCACCATCGGGAACATGATCTGCACATTCCCATGCTGTCCTGCGCGCAAAATAGCGCGCAATTGCTGACGGAACAACTCCGGTCGGTTCAAACACAAACGGATCCCACGCTCGCCCAGAAACGGATTATCCTCACGCTGCATTTCGATATACGGCAGCGGCTTATCTCCGCCCACATCCAGCGTGCGGACGATGACCGGCAGTTTGCCCATCACTTCGGCAATGGAACGATAGACGTCGAATTGTTCGGTTTCGGTGGGAGCGGTAGTCCGCTCGAGGAATAAGAACTCGGTTCGTAACAACCCGATGCCTGCCGCGCCCATCTTCAGAGCTTGTTGTGCATCTTCGAGCGAGCCTGCATTGCCAACCACTTCCACATGGCGGCCGTCCGCTGTGATGGCGGGAGCCACTGCCTGTTCCAGTGCGATGCGGCGTTTTTCCAGCCACGCATTTCGTTCTTGCTCTGCTGCGTGCAATTCCTCTGGCGTGGGGTCGAACGTCAAGGTTCCATCGCCGCCATTGAGGATGATATACGAATCACTTTTCAATTTCAAAACCGCCTCATCGATGCTGACAATGGCAGGCAGCCCCAACGCCCGTGCCAAAATCGCCGTGTGAGAAGTCGGACCGCCATTGACGATACAAAAGCCAAGCACCTTGTCCTTATTAAACGCCACAGTATCAGACGGGGAAAGTTCGCGAGCAATCACAACCACGGGCTTGTCTGGAAGCGAATCGGCTTTATCGTCCGCGCCGATCATTAATCGCAACACACGCCTACCCACATCGCGTAGATCATCCGCCCGCGCCGAGAGGATCGGGTCATTCAAAGCAGCCACCACCACAGCGCTATCTTCGATGGTTTCCTTCCAGGCTTTGAGCGCATCCTGTCCCTTTTGGATGCGTTCATGGACAGCCTCGGTCAACTCAGGATCTTCCAGCAATCCAAGATGCGCGTCGAAAATCGCAGCTTCGGCTTTCAACCCTTTTTCGATCATTTGATGATTTAGGTTATTTAATTGTTCACGCGCCAGTGCCAGCGCATCTTGCAAACGCTCCCAGCCGATAAACAAGCCATCAGATATTTCATCGATGGGGATTTCCTGATGTTGGAATTGATATACCGGACCGATGGCAATGCCCGGCGCAGCACCCACCCCTTTGAGCATATTGGCTTTGATGGGTTTATTCTCCGCGATAGGGGCTTCTTCCACCTTCGGCACTGACGGCTTTTCCTGCGGCTCGCCCTCGCCCAAGCCGGAAAGAATCGCCGACTCGATCTCGGTCAGCGCAGTTTCTTCATCTTCGCCATCCACATCGATCTTCAACTGACTTCCCTTCGATGCCCCCAAGGTCAACACCGAGATCAAACTTTTTGCATTTGCTTTCTTTTCCCCGTGCCAAATAGTCACACTGGACTTGAATTGTTTAACGAGATTCACCAACGTCTTGGCAGGTCGTGCATGCAGCCCTGTCTCGTTGTTGATCGTGATCTCCAATTGTTTCATAACGGAACTCCGTTCCTATCAGCAAGGAATCCTTCAGCGATCAATCAACAGGCTCCCTACCCAAATACTTCAGGATGACATTCGGGTCGGTGGCGTGAACCATTTCGTTCAGGATCGCTTCATCCTCGACCGCCTCGGCGAGACTCGCCAGCACACCGACATGCTCATCAGAGGATGCGGCAATTCCAATCACCAAATGGACTGGCTCCCCATCCTCATCCCATTCCACACCTTGAGGTAACTGCAAGACAGAGATACCCGTCTGCAAAATATGATCTTTATTCTCGTAAACGCCATGCGGAATGGCAACGCCACTTCCCAAATAGGTGGACATGGTCGTCTCGCGCTTCAACATACCCTCCACGTATTCAGGCATCACACAACCTGACCTCACCAATAAATCACCTGCCTTGCGGATGGCATCCGTACGATCGGTAGCAACAGCATTGAGCTGGATACGTTCAATAGAAAGAATGGACATGGCTTACAAGTCCGTGCCGACGATCTCGGTCTTCTCAACAAACGCCTTGACCAGATTATCGAATGCCGGGTCATTCAGAAAATGATTGAATGCGATCACAACCGCATTCGGCGCTTTGTTAGCGGCAGTCTTGGCCAGCCCCTTATGGACAATGACCAACTGCGCATCAGTAGGGACTTCGCGCACCGGCTTGTGGATGACGGTCACGCCTTCAACCTGCGCGGCTTTCAACTTTTTCTTAAGAGAATTGACACTCATCAAACTGGACCCCATCCCAGCCTCACAAGCGAGGATGATGGTCTTGACTTCAGCAGCGGAGATAGTTTTAGACATTGGATTCTCCTTTTTAGGAATGGCAGATGCGGTGGGAATAATGTTAATTATAGCGTGACCGCATCTGCCGCTTCCGACTAGACGAGGACAGTCAACCGGAGATTGACCATCAGGGATGGACTCTTCTACTCTTCAGCTTTTTCTTCAGGCACCGGGTTGACGCGCAGAAGCAGAATACCTACAGCAGCCGAAACCACAGCACCGATCAACACGCCGGTCAAAACCGCGAAGTGCTGTCCAGGTGGGATGACTGCCAGGTAAGCAAAGATCGAGCCAGGAGCAGGCGTGGCAACCAAACCAGCATTCGAAATCACGAACCACAGGTCAGCGGAAATTCCACCGGCGATCATGGCGAGGACCATGATGGGGTGCGCTAAAACGTAGGGGAAATAGATTTCGTGAATACCACCGAGGAAGTGAATCACCATGGAGCCAGGGCTGGATTCCTTGAGCATCCCTTTGCCAGCAACATAGAAAGCGATCAACAGACCCAAACCCGGACCGGGATTGGTCTCCAGCAGGAAGTGAAGCGCGCGACCATTCTCAGCCGCAGCCGCCACACCCAGCGGAGACAGAATGCCGTGATTGATGGCATTGTTCAGGAATAGGATCTTGGCAGGTTCGATAATGATAGCCGCCAACGGAAGAAGCCTGGCGCTGATAAGCCAATCCACAGCGGCGCCAGCAGCATTGCTGAAAGCCACCACAATCGGACCAATCACCACATTCGCGAGCAAAACGAGAAGCATCCCAAGAATACCGGCTGAGAAGGTGTTGTACAACATCTCAAAGCCGACCGGGATCTTTTCCATCAAGCCATCATCAAGCTTCTTGATCGCCCACCCGCCAAGTGGACCCACAATCATCGCGCCCAACATCATCGGAATATCCGTGCCAACGATGACACCCATTGTGGCGGTCGCGCCGACCACACCACCACGCACATCACCCTGCACGAGTTTACCGCCCGTATAACCGATCAACAGCGGGATCAAGTACTTAATCATCGGACCGACGAGCTCAGCAAACTTCTCGTTCGGGATCCAGCCAACCGGGATGAAAAACGCCGTGATCAAGCCCCAGGCGAGCAGTGCGCCAATATTCGGGATGACCATCCCAGCTAAAAACCCGCCAAATTGCTGCAATCTTTCTTTCATTTCTTCCATCTCCTTTCAAGGTTTGAAATTCGCCTGAAAGCTCAGGCACTAGTCCGCCGGGCGACTCCATGGCAGTCTCCCGAATTACAAAGGTAACGATCAGAATGTGTTACCCGGTAACCAAAGAAAAGGATCCAGCGTAAATAAAGCTCTGTTCGTGGACTCGCTTCCGCCTCAGTCTGCGGCGAAAGTTGGTCCGGCTATGAGATAGTCAACTACGCCGGGGCAGTAGGAATAAAAAATCCCATGTCAAGCCGAGCATGGAATTGTCAACGAATAAATTTTTAGATTGGGGAATGGGGGAACAATGGGAAAACTGGCACCAACACATTACGGATTCAACCGCATCTACCTGAATCAACATCAGCCTTGGCTCTATTCGTTTGGTTTTCGAATTTGCAGAGATGACTGCCATCGCGCCTCACAAGGGAGTTTGGGCAAACTTGGTAGAGATGAGTACCAGAGTACTAATTCAATGAT
>JAHDWC010000018.1 GCA_023382575.1 Anaerolineales bacterium | reverse complement strand
GTCTATCCCGAAGGTCATTCCGATTTTGAATCCAATTTTTCATACATCGAACGTATCGTTAAATTTTTGCTTTGGCAGCGTGGCGGACATACCGTGTACATTGGCGCGCCGAAGCAGATCGGCGAACACATCCGCAACGTGTATGCGGCGGATGGCGTGCAGAAATTTGATTTTCATTTCATGGGGACGCAGGTCTACGAGAAGGAATTTTCGGTCGTGATTTGTTCTGCGGATGAAGTGCCAGCCTCATGCGAGACTGGAAAGTTGCTCGGACGAAATTTAGCTGGTTGCCGTATCGGGTTTGACCTTGGCGCTTCAGACCGCAAAGTGAGCGCCGTGGTGGATGGGAACGCCATCTACAGCGAAGAAGTGATCTGGGAGCCGCGTAAGAACACCGACCCTGACTATCACTACCGCGAGGTGATGACTGCGTTGAAGACTGCCGCAAGCAAAATGCCGCGCGTGGATGCGATTGGTGGCAGCTCGGCAGGCATTTACGTGGACAATCGCCCGATGGTGGCTTCGCTATTTCGAGGCATTCCCGCTGAAAAATTTGGCGATATCAAAAATATGTTCCTGCGCATCCGCGACGAGATGAAGGTGCCGCTGGAAGTAATCAACGATGGTGATGTGACTGCGTTGGCAGGTTCGATGTCGATTGAAGATAATGGCATCCTGGGTATTGCGCTCGGTTCGAGTGAAGCGGCTGGATATGTGAACATGGAAGGTCACATCATGGGCTGGTTGAATGAGCTGGCATTCGCGCCCATTGACTACAACCCCGATGCCCCTGTCGATGAATGGTCGGGTGATAAAGGCGTGGGTGCGTTGTATTTCTCGCAGCAATGTGTTTTTCGGCTGGCACCGAAGGCGGGAATTGAAGTCCCTGCCGATGTGACGGATGCCGAGAAGCTCAAGTTCGTGCAAAAGAAACTGGAAGCGGGCGATGAAGGTGCATTGAACATTTGGCGCAGCATGGGCATTTATCTTGGTTATGGCATTGCTCATTATGCAGAGTTCTACGATATCAAGCATGTTTTGATCCTGGGACGTTGCACCTCCGGGTGCGGCGGTGACTTGTTGATCGAAGGGGCGAAGAAAGTTTTTGCAGCCGAGTTTCCTGAATTATTGAAGAAGATCGAACTGCATCTGCCCGATGAAAAGATCCGCCGGGTGGGGCAGTCGGTTGCGGCGGCGAGTTTGCCGGTGATTGAATAGGAAAACACAATGAAGTTTCATCTCAATACAGCAGAAATTTATATTCCCGATAACGAGCCAATGGAATCAGCCCTGGCGCGGACGACGCATCTTTGTCTCGCCGCGCATCAGGATGACATTGAGATCATGGCGGCGCAGCCGATCATTGAGTGCTTTCAGCAGAAGGACAAGTGGTTTACAGGTGTGGTCGTGACGGATGGACGCGGCTCTCCGCGTAACAGCATTTACGAGCATTACAGCGATGATGAGATGCGTCTTGTCCGCTTTAAGGAGCAGCGCAAGGCAGCCATTGTCGGTGAATTTGCGGCGCAGGTGATGTTGGATTATCCCAGCAAGATCATCAAGGATGCATCAAAGGTCGAGCCGGTGGATGACATCGTGGCGATCCTACGCGCGACGAAGCCGAAGGTGGTTTACACCCATAACCTGGCAGACAAGCACGATACGCATGTGGGTGTCGCTCTCAGGGTGATCGAAGCTCTCAGAAAACTGGATCCGGCTGAACGTCCCGAGCGATGCGTGGGTTGTGAAGTTTGGCGCGCGTTGGATTGGCTGGTCGATTCGGATAAGGTCACAATGGATCTATCCCATCACGAAAATCTGCAATTGGCGTTGTTGGGGGTATTCGATTCGCAGATCGTGGGCGGCAAACGCTACGATCTCGCTTCGATGGGACGCCGCCGCGCAAATGCCACGTATTTTGAGTCACATGGCGTGGACGATGCGCAAGGTTTGTCGTATGGCATGGATATGACCGCGTTGATGAACGATGCGACCATCGACCCCAAAGAGTTCATCCGTGAGTTCGTGCAACGGTTTGCAACTGATGTGCTTGAGCGAGTTGGCAGGATGAGTTAGGAACATCCTGAAATCAGATCATCCTCGGAAAGGAGAGACGAAGCCAAGACGTTTCATACTTTGGATCTGCAATTCGAACAAATCGTTCTACATATAAAAGGAGAAGAAAGATGCAAAAGAAACTGTACGTTTTGTTATCCCTGCTGGTGCTGGCAAGCCTTGTGCTGGCCGCCTGTGGAACTCCCGCAGAAGTTCCGGCAGTAGATGAACCCGCCACCACTGAAGAAGTTGCTGAAGAGCCTGCTTCTGGTGAAGGCGCCACCCTGAAGATCTACCTGTTGGACTACACGCCCGAAACCATTACCTGGTTGAAGGAAGAGATCAATCCCGCGTTTGAAGCGGCTCACCCTGGTGTGACGGTTGAAATCACCGAAGGTTCCTGGTCTGGTTGGGATACGACCTTCAGCGGTTTCTTTGCCGCTGGCGCTGGTCCCGACATCATCAACCTCGGCTCTGAAATGAACACCCTGTACGGCGAAAACCTCGCTGACATGGAAGCCTACCTTGGCGAAGGCGCTTGGGATGAAATTTCCAATTTTGGACCTGCGCTCGAGAATGCCAAGTACGAAGGCACACTGCGTGGTCTGCCCATCTTCACCGCGCCGCGCTACGTTTTCTGCCGCACCGATTTGATGGAAGCCTCCGGCTGGACGACTGGCACTCCGCAGAACTTTGCGGACTGGAAAGAATTCGCCTCCACCGCGACGGAAATTGATCCTGCTACCAATTCTTTGACTCAGCAGGCGCTTGTCCCCGTTGACGCTGGCTCCATGGCCGACTGGCAATGGTGGCTGCTCGTGTTCTACTCCCTCGGTGGCGAACTCTACAAAGCCGATGGCACCCCCAACTTCGATTCCCCCGAAGCGCTGGCTGCGACCCAGTTCCTGCTTGACATGCGTCAGGCGACCTATGGCGAAGCCATCGATGCTGTTGGTTCCCTCCCGACTGGAACCGGTTCTGTCATCGACGTGGACGACACAACGGGCAAGGAAAATGGCGCTGTATGTCTCGCTCACTCCGGTTGGGCTGCGCCCGCATTCGACCGCCCGGTTTGGGACAACGTCTCCATCGAGCCGTTCTATGGCGATCCTGAGAACTTCCCCAACAGCAAGCCGGTCGTGCTCGCATTCAATGACTGGCTCGCCGTCCCTGAATACAGCGAGAACAAAGAACTCGCCGCCGAATGGTTGAAACTTGCATTCAGCAAGGAAGGCAACCACAAGTGGAACGAGACCATGGGCTTGATCCCTGCTCGCAACGATGCGCAGTACGGCTACGTGACCGAATCTCCGCAACTCCAGCGTGAAGCAGAACTCGCCGCTGAATACGGCGTTGGCTTTGCCGGCATCATAGAAGCTGCCAAGCTCTCCACCATCATGCAAGATGCGCTCGGCAAGCTCATCACCGAGGAACTCACCGTCGAAGAAGTGAACGCGAAGATCCAAGAAGAATACATCACCGCGCTCGGTCAATAATCTAGAATTCGTACGAGAGTTGGGTGGGGAGCAATCTCCACCCAACTTTAATGTTTGAGAAATATATCCACGAACAGGAGACGCCATGCCCCAAAATCCATATTTGAATGTTTTGATCACGGCTGCGTTGACGATAGCATTCATCATCGTCACCAGTTATGGATTGGGATTCCTTGCCCGCTTCATTGCAAGGATGCGCGGCGCTTCTCCCAAAGCCCAAGAGGTTACCTTCGCCGGATACTTTTTCGCCTCTCCGTGGATCGTCGGCTTTCTGATTTTCGTTCTGGTTCCACTGGGGTTCTCCTTATATTGGAGTTTCACTGATTATCGTGTGACATCTCCAGACCCCGCTCAATGGTTAGGGTTGGATAATTACAAAACGATCTTATTTGAAGATGAAGGTTTTCGCGCTTCGATCATCAACACGCTATATCTGACCGTGATCGGTCTGCCCTTGCAGCTGGGAGTCGCTCTCTTTTTGGCGGTCCTGCTCAATCAGAAGATGCGAGGCGAGCGGATTTTTCGCATGGCGTTCTATCTTCCGGTCATCCTGGGTTTCAATACGGCCGTCTTGTTGTGCTGGCGTCTGATGCTGAATACCGGGACAGGGATTATCAATCAAATTATTCGCGCCATGACGGAGGCTTTTCCGCCATTCGGTCTGTTGAGCCGCGGAGTGATCTATGTGCAGGAAGTTGTTGCGGCCTTCTTCCTCGGACTGAACACAGGCAAATACAACTTGTTGTTAAAAGTTCTTGAGGCAGGCTTCCCTGCCGAGAACCGTGTGCCGCTTTGGATACAAAGTCCGCTGTGGACGAAGATGTCGGTTGTCTTGTTGATGGTGTGGGGATGTGGCGCAATGATGTTGATCTTCCTTGCGGGCTTGAACAACATTCCCAAGGAACTGCACGAAGCCGCCGAGGTGGATGGCGCTACGGGCTGGCAGCGCTTCTGGAAGATTTCCTTTCCGCTTCTAACCCCGTACATTTTTTATAATCTTGTGGTGGGCATGATCAGTGCCTTGCAGATTTTTGAGCCGGTCTTCGTCTTGTATCGCGATAACCAGCCGATCCTCTCATCGACGATCTCTATGGTGTATTACCTCTGGCAGAAGAGTTTCAGTCATTTTGAAATTGGCTATGGCTCTGCCATTTCATGGGTGATCCTCGTCATTATCATGATCGTGACGGTCATCCAATTCCGCTTGCAAGATCGTTGGGTGACTTATGATGTCTATTAGGATGGGCGCGATGAAAAAATATCTTCCCATTATCAAAAGTATTCTCCTGTACGCGCTTCTAACCGGTGCGACAGTTTTGATGAGTTTCCCGCTCTTCTGGATGATCTCGTCTTCGCTCAAGACCATCGAAGAGACCAACTCTCCCGGTATTGTGTGGGTTCCTCAAAATCCGACGTTTGAGGCGTATTTTGCCATTTTCCAAAATCAGGATTTTCTGCGTTCGTATTTCAACTCGGTTTTTTACGTCACATTAGCATTGGTCGGCACGTTGATTTCCATCGCGGCTGTCTCGTATGCCTTTAGTCGACTGGAGTGGCCGGGGCGGAATGTTGTCTTCTTCCTGATGCTTTCCACGATGATGATTCCCCCGCAGGCGCTTATCGTTCCGCAATATGTCTTCTTCAATAAACTGGATTGGATCGGCACGTTCAATCCGCTCATCATTCCCGGTTATTTCGCGGGCGGCGCAGCGATGATCTTTTTACTGCGTCAGGCGATGGCGCAAATTCCAAAGGAACTGGACGAATCCGCATTTGTGGATGGGGCGAATCACATTCAGATTTGGTGGGAGATCATCCTGCCGCTGGTCAAAGCGCCCATGGCAACCGTCGCCACCTTCCTTTTTGTTGGTTTGTGGAACAGCCTGCTCACGCCGTTGATGTATTTGCAAACTATCGACCTTTACACCTTGCCTGTGTATGTGTCCACACTGTACAACATCAATCAGACTGTCCAGCCGTGGCCTACGATTATGACGGCTGCCGTGTTGACCACGGTTCCGTTGATCGTTGTCTTTTTCTTTGCTCAACGCTTCATACTTGAAAGTGTTGTCGTCTCCGGCTTGAAAGGTTAATGTGAACCTCGAACATCTCATCGGTCAAAAACTTTTGTTTGCATTTCGCGGCAAGGAACATCTTTCTCCTGAAATCATTCAAGCATTCAAATCGTATCACCCCAGCGGCGTGACCTTATTTCGTCCATTCAATATGGATGCGCCCATGCAGATCAAATCTCTGACGCAATCGCTTCAAAACCTTGCGCAGGAGTTGGGTCTGCCACTTTTGCTCATCGCCACCGATCAAGAGGGTGGCCAGCTTATGGCGTTCGGCGATGGCACCCCTCTGCCTGGCAATATGGCACTTGGCGCAACCTGTTCGCCTGAACTTGCCCGCAAGGCTGGCGAGGTCCTTGGGCGTGAGATGGCTGCGCTTGGCATCAATGTCGATTATGCGCCCAGTGCAGATGTCAACATCAACCCCAATAACCCCGTCGTCGGAGTACGTTCGTTTGGCGAAGATCCGATTTTGGTGGGGGAATTGTCGGCGGCGATGATCGCTGGGATTCAATCTCAAGGAGTGGCCGCGACAGTCAAACATTTTCCCGGTCACGGAGATACCGCCAGCGACTCGCATCATGGACTCGGGACAGTGCCACACTCGCGCGAGCGACTCCACGCTGTGGAGTTGCCTCCGTTCCGCTCCGCATTTCAAGCGGATGCCAAACTGGTGATGACCGCTCATCTTGGCATCCCCTCTATCGACGGGGAAGATGCGCCGCCTGCCACGCTTTCACCCAACATCATCAAGGGACTGTTACGTCAGGACCTCGGCTATGATGGCGTTGTCATCACTGATGCGATGGACATGCACGCCATCCGTCAGGGCGAGCTGCTGCGAGAAGACGTTTTGCGTGCCGCCCAAGCTGGCGCGGACATTTTGTTGATGACCAGCGACCCACTCGATCAAGCGCGTGCATACGAAGCCCTGTTGCAGGGTGCTCAAAATGGAAAACTCTCCAACGCTGACTTGCAAGTCTCTGTTGAGCGGATTACCCGTCTGAAAAAGTGGCTCGCCGAAAATTTCACATCGCCTGACATGAGTGTCATTCAATCTGAAGAACATATGCAAGTGGCGAACGAAATTGCAGAAAAATCCATCACCTTGGTTCGCGATGAGAAGAAATATCTGCCCATTAAACTGGAAGCGGACAAACGCATTGCCGTTATTCTGCCCGTTCCGCAAGATCTCACGCCAGCAGACACGTCCTCGTACATTCAACCAAAGCTTGCTGAGTCCATTCGCACATATCACACGCAGACGGATGAATTCAAGATCTCCCTTGCGCCGAGTGAACAGGAAACAATGGAATTGTTGGAGAAAGTCCGCGGGTATGATTTGGTTGTGATGGGGACGATCAATGCCTATGCCGAAGAAAAACAAGCAGAGTTTGTCCGCCAGCTATTGCAAATGGATAAACCTGTCATTATCATTGCCTTGCGCCTGCCTTATGATCTGGCTGCCTTCCCGCAAGCCTCCACGTTTGTTTGCACGTACAGCATTCTGGAGCCGTCCATGCGGGCGGTAGCGAAAGCCATCTTCGGCTTCGGGGAGATGACGGGGCGTTTGCCGGTATCCATTCCCGGGTTGGTCGAGGCGCGGAGTTAAATCATGTCACTATTTTCTGAAATTTCCGAACAACCCCAGTCCATCAAACGATTGTTATCTTCCCAACGCAGGAATGTGGAACGCATTGCGGCTGAAATTCAAAAGCGTGATATTCGTTATGTGTTTCTCGCGGCACGCGGCACATCGGACAATGCCGGACGCTACGCCAATTATTTGCTCGGCGCGATGAACGGACTTCCGCTGGCCTTGGCAACGCCTTCATTGTTCACATATTACAAACAGCCGCCCGTTTTGAAGAATGCACTGGTCATTGGAATTTCGCAATCGGGCAAATCGCCGGACATTGTCAGCGTGTTGGAGGAAGGCAAACGGCAGGGATGTTTGACCGTTTCGATCACGAACGAACCCGCTTCGCCTCTGGCTAAGGCTTCAGATTTTATTCTGGATGTTCAAGCTGGTCCTGAAAAGGCGGTGGCTGCGACGAAGACCTATACTGCCGAGTTGACCGCAGTTGCGATGCTTTCCGCCGCGTTGAGCGGAAACAAAAAAGCATGGACAGAGTTGGCGAAGGTCCCAGCTTGGATGAAACAAACCTTGCAGCAAAGCGACTTTATTGCCGAGGCGGTTCAACGTTATCGTTATATCGATCAGACTGTGGTGCTGGGGCGCGGCTTCAATTATTCGACAGCGTTCGAGTGGGCGTTGAAGATGAAAGAGTTGACTTATATCATCGCCGAACCCTATTCTTCGGCTGATTTTGCGCACGGACCGATCGCCATGGTTGAGAGCGGGTATCCTGTTTTTGCGGTGGCGGCGAAAGGTAAGGTCTTTGATTCGATGCTTCAGATGCTTCATCGTCTGCGTGAAGATATTTCCGCCGAGTTGGTGGTGATCTCAAATGACAAAAAAGCGCTCTCATTGGCACAAGTTCCGCTGACGATTCCCTCTGATATCCCCGAATGGCTTTCGCCGATTGCGAGCATTTTGCCCGCACAACTGTTCGCTTATCACCTGACGCGTGCAAAAGGCTACGATACAGAAAATCCGCGCAGTATTCGAAAAGTGACGGAGACGAAGTAAGAGCAGAGTCATCTGCTCTTTTTTTCTTAAAAATTATTATGCAGGTTGGGTTTTGGATGATAATGCACTTAACAAGTTGATGGTCACCATTTTCCTGTGACGGTCATTGTGTATCCCGTGAAGGCTGGAGCTCCCATGCGTATTTGCGTATTGTCTGATGAGGAAATTTCATACTTTGATCCATCCCCATATCTGAAGGACTTCGATTGGAAAATGGTCACCCTGACCGCGCCTGTGCTCGAGAAGATCAAGGCATTGGCAGAATCGAAAGAATTCGATGTGTTCATGAATATCTGCGAAGGATATGAATTTGAAGACGAAGAAGATGATGAGTTGGGCTATCAAGCCATTGAGGTGGTACAGGCTCTCGAAACGCTCAATGTGCCATTTACCGGCGCCGGCTCGAATTGCTTCGACCCAACTCGTGAAGAGATGCAGGCAGTTGCAGATGCAAATGGAATTGGGTTTGCGAAGGGGTATCGCGTCAGCAGTGTGGAAGAAGCGGAGCAGCTTGTCGGGAATCTTCGCTT
Organism: Anaerolineales bacterium; assembly: GCA_023382575.1. GTDB lineage: Bacteria > Chloroflexota > Anaerolineae > Anaerolineales > Villigracilaceae > Villigracilis. Next base: position 25,670 of record JAHDWC010000018.1, on the reverse strand, counting down.
CCCCATCATGGTCAAACATCCCAAAAGCTATGGCAGTACAGGTATGTTCAAAGAATCACGGGCAGATACGCTCGAGCAGGTGTTGACGCAAGTCAAGCGGATTTGCAGCGAGTTTGGCGCAGCTCGCATGGAAGAGTTTATCGTCGGCAAGGAATACAACGTGTTGGTGGTCGATAATCCCGATGATTTCAGTCAGCCGTTTGTGTACCCGCCTGCCGAATTGATCTTCCCCGATGGCGAGGAATTCTGGCACACCGACATCAAATGGGATTACAACATTCCATTCGATTTCAAGGAAGTCACAGAACCTGTGTTGAGAGCGAAGCTTCAAAATGAGGGCAAGCGCATGTTCCAGACCATGGGCATTATCGGCTATGGGCGTTGTGACATTCGTGTGAACGATAAAGGTGAATTGTTCATTTTGGAGATTAATCCCAATCCTGCCATCATGCTTCCGCCCAAGGAATATGGTCCCGCAGATTACATGATCCTGTATGACTCTGAAGGGTATAAGGGATTTTTTGACCGCATCATCAAAACAGCCTTTGCCCGACACAAACTGCGTATGGGTCAATAACAGAAACGGACACGCTGTAAAAGGCGTGTCCGTTTTTTTGTTTAATCTTCCAGCGAGTTGATGTAATCAAGCACGGCTTTGGCGTCTGCGCCACCGGCTTCGGCATGGGTGACGAGTGGAATGCCGTGCGGACCGGGCGTATTGACCATTTCGGGATAGGCTTCGAGTGCGGCTTTGACCACATCCAGTTTGCCGAGCATGGCGGCGGCGAAAATGTCGAGCCGCGCGCCGTGTTCGAGCAGATAGTTGGCGATCTGTTTGTTACCCATGTGCGATGCGGCACCGAGCGCGGTCTCAAAGTCGCCACCGCCCCAATCCCATGTGGCGTTGATGAGAGCCGGTTCTTGCGTCAGCAGTTCTTTGACACGCTCAAAATTTCCATGAGCGTTGCCTACAAATTCTTGGACGAGTGTTGCTTCTAAAGCGGGTTTGGTTTCCATAATTCATTCTCCTTTTTGGACGACCGACGATGGACCATTGGCAATCTTTAATCAAACGTATAAATCATTGAAATAGTTTATCAGAAACATATTACATACTTCATCGGGCAAAATATCGAGGACTTCGTTGATGAACGCCATCTCGGTGGGGAGGTCGGAACCGCTCAGCCCGGCGGAAGCGGCGAGTTGACCAAATGCCGCCTCAGGGTCTGGACCTTGAAGCGCGTAGCCCACCATTTGCCTTATCGCGTCTGAATCTATGGGCGGCTTGGCTTTGACGAGTTCCACGCATTCGCGCAGGTCGGTAAGTAGGACGTCTGCGTTACCGGCGTTGCCAAAGCTGATGGAGAGATGCAGGTTTCGGGGAGTCTGAGGCGTGGAGAACTGTCCCTGAATGAACCAGCCGCGCTTTGCCATTTCATCTGCCAATTGATACACGTTGATCGAATCCGAAGCGAAAGAGAGCAGGCTCATGGCGGGCTTGCCGAGGATGCGCAATTCGGGAACGGCTTGAATGCCAGCGATAATCTTTTGCGTAGCATCTTGCACGGTTTTGATGTTGCGTTTGTAACCTTCTTGCCCCAGAAAGTTGAGCACCGCCCATGCCCCTGCGAACGGACCGCCGCTTTTGCTGCTAAGCATGGTGGGATTGATGAGGGTGTAGCCGGTGGTGTCGCTGCAGGCGAAGATTTGAAAGCGCCGAATCTCTTTGCTGCGATACATGATGGCAGAGCAGCCTTTGGCGGCGTAGCCGTATTTGTGCAGGTCGGTGGAGATGGACGTGACGCCTGGCACGCTGAAGTCGAAGTCGGGCACGTCGTAGCCGAGGTCGCGCATGAACGAGAGGTGAATGCCGCCCACGCAGGCATCCACGTGGAAGAGCAGGTTGTGTTTTTGCGCAACTGCACCGATCTCGCGGATGGGGTCGATGACGCCCTGTGAATAACTCGGCGCGGATGCCACCAGTAGAATGGTGCTTTCGGTGATGGCGTTTTCCATATCCTCCGCGCGGACTTGGAAGGTCTGCGGGTCAATATCCACGACGACGGGTTTGACGCTGAGGTAATGCGCGGCTTTGTGGAAGGCGGCATGCGCGGTCTTGGACACGATCATCTCAGGTTCTTTGATGTGCGGCTTGGTGAAGCGTGCCATGTCGCGCGCAGTTTTGACAGCCAGCATGATGCTCTCAGTGCCGCCCGAAGTGAGGTTGCCGACGGCGTTTGCGTCGCCGCGCAAGAGGTTGATGACCATGCGTACCACGTCAGTTTCGAGCTTGAACAGGGAGGGGAAGACGGTTGGGTCGAGCCCATTCTCGCTGAGAAATTGCAGGTAGGCTTCACGTGTCACTTCGGCGGGGTCTTCGCCGGGGTCGTAGGTGTAACAAAAAACTTTACCAGCCTTCCAGTCCATGTCTTTGCCTTTGAAGGCTTGCAACGCGGCAAGGATTTCCTGTTTCGATAAACCAGTTTGAGGGATATGCATGAATCGCTCCTTTGGCTTTTCTGAGTTGGAAGTTGATTTTATCAGCGGCAGGACGAAGAGTGATATCCTATGGATATATCAAACAGCCTGTGGAATTTCCACAGGCTGTTTGATTCTGATTTCAACGGGCATGCCCGAGATTTTCAATGTAGCTTCCGGGTTTTCGCGAGTCATACTTATGTTTTTGGCGGACAGTCTTGAATGCATATCGATTGCGGTAAACGGTGATGACGATCAACCTGCCATCCTCCAGGGTCTTCGTGAGCACAATGATGCCTTCCCGCCGAGAGACATCAGGTAACTTTTGGTCGCTTTTGGGAATGTTCTTCTTCGCCAGGAAATACGTCGTGACCCCGGCTCCATGGACGGGCTCGCCATGCGTCAAGACATACTCAATGTCCTCCGGCGAGCAGTTTCGTTGCGACATGCGGAGCACCGCATGTTCTGACAGTGCAAACGAGATGGGTAACAAGGTTGCCTCCTTTTCTATTGTCACACCTGCACGAGTGTACCAGCTCCAAACCTTGCGGGTACGATTAATCTGTTGTTGCAACGCAGCGATTCGGTCTGAATCCGCTGTAAATCACTTCCTTCTGGGTCTCATCCAACGCCCGCCAAGAACCAGCGAAATTACCACGAATGCCAATGCCGCCCAGGTAAAGGCAGTATTATCGGTGGAGAGACCAATGGTCAGAAAAATCATCCCGAGGATAAGAAATACCATCGACGCGCGCTTGTTTGGTTTCATGGCTTGACCTTTCTACCCTGGCTTGGTGCGATGCGCTTCCATCACGTTTGGAAGATTCTCGATCCGCGTGAGGATCAGGCTAAGCTGTGAGATATCCTTCACCTCGATGATCAGCCTCAGGTCCGCGATGCTGCGGTTGACATTAACGGTCACATTTGCAATGTTGATATTTTCCTCTGCCAGCAAGTTCGAGACATCGCTCATCAATCCCTGCCGGTCATACGCCTTGATCTTGACCGAAACCGGGTAGGTGCGTTCCACGTGCCCCCAACCAACCTTGAGCAACCGCTCGCGATCCTTCGTCTTGAGCACGTTGGGACAATCCTGCCGATGAATGGTGGCGCCGCGTCCGCGGGTGACAAAACCGACGATCTGATCGCCCGGCATGGGGCTGCAACATTTCGCCATCACCGAGAGCATCCCTTTGAGCCCCACCACTTCCACTGCATCAGTTGAGATGGTTTGAGGCGGTGGCGCGTTTGCCTCAAGGATGTCCTGAATTTCTTCATCCTGTTGAAATTGCCGGATGACCTTACTAATGGAAAGGTCGCCGTTCCCAAGCGCGATGAACATTTCATCCGGGGTTTTGAAACCCAGTTCGCGCGCCATCTTTTCAAAATTGATCTCGTTGATGCCAAGGCGCTGCAACTCACGCTCGAGCGTGTTGCGACCTTGCGAGAGGTTTTGTTCATCTTCCTGTTTCTTGAACCAGGCTTTGATTTTGGCACGCGCCCGTTGTGTGCGGACGAGTCCGAGGTTGGCATTCAACCAATCACGGCTGGGACCTCCACGCTTCGCTGTCAGGATCTCGACCTGGTCGCCAGTTTTGAGTCCCTGATACAACGGGACAAGTTTTCCATTAACCCGTGCACCGCGACAACGATGCCCGATGTCTGTGTGGACGTGATAGGCAAAGTCAATGGGGGTGCAGCCAGCCGGCAGGTCGATGATATCGCCGCGCGGTGTGAAGACATACACCCGGTCGCGGAATACGTCTGTGCGCATCGACTCGACAAATTCCGCCGCATCGCTCACATCTGAACGCCACTCCATCATCTTCCGCAGCGAACTGATGCGCTGCTCGAAGTTGCGGTCATGGCGTCCACCCTCTTTATATCGCCAATGAGCGGCGATACCATATTCGGCGTTCAGGTGCATTTCCTGTGTGCGGATCTGCACTTCCAGCGGACGTTTATCATCGTAGATGACCGCTGTATGAAGCGATTGATAAAAGTTATCCTTCGGGGCGGCGATGTAATCATCGAATTCGCCGGGGATGGGTCGCCATGTGGTATGGATCACTCCCAACGCAGCATAGCAGGATGGCACATCCGGCACGATCAAGCGGACAGCACGCACGTCATACACCATGCTGAAGGCCTTTTCCTTCTTCTGCATCTTCTTATAGATGGAGTAGATGTGTTTCGGGCGTCCGCTGATCTCAGCCTTGATGTTGTTTTTCTCCAAAAGCTTGAGAAGTTTCTCTTTGATATCTTCCAGTTGATTTTCGCGGTCAGGGCGGCGTTCGGCCAACTGTTCGGCGATCTCTTTATATTTCTCCGGGTTGACATAACGGAAGCTCAGGTCTTCCAACTCCCACTTCAACTGCCAGATGCCAAGGCGATTGGCGAGCGGCGCAAAAATATCCAACGTTTCCTGCGCGATGCGCTTCCGCTTATGCTCTGGCATATGACCCAACGTCCGCATATTGTGCAGACGGTCTGCCAGTTTGATCAACACCACGCGCACATCCTCGCCCATGGCCAGGAAGGTTTTGCGCAGCGTTTCAGAGACCATATCCTCTTTTCTTCCGAGGCGGGCAGCAGGCTGAATGGGATCATCTTCTACGTCATTGCCATTGTTGCCCCACTCCGCATGCTGGTCACCGCGTGAGACGCGCGGCAACTGTGTCAGCTTGGTCACGCCATCCACGAGCAGGCGCACCGTATCCCCAAATTCGCGGCGGATATCCGCCAGCGTGACGGGCGTATCTTCCACCGTATCGTGCAGAAGCGCAGCCGCGATCACTTCCGACGGAACTTTCAAATCCACAAGGATGCTGGCAACCGCAATGCAGTGATTGATATACGGCTCACCAGAATGCCGCTTTTGCTCGCGATGCGCCTCCTCTGCCACGTTATATGCGCGGACAACCAACTCCCGGTCGGCTGGCGAATAATTCTCCGGGAGTTGTTCGAGAAGTTTTTCAAGCGGAATGGCGGCAAGTGCCGATTTCATACGATAATTTTACTACGCCAAAGAATCAAAATACGACACGAACGCCTCTCTCTCCGCCCGTGCCTGTTTCAGTCTTCGGATAGTTTTGACTAGGAGTTGGCTTTTCCGCTGGTGTTTTGCTCAATATCCACCAGCAGGAAGATACCCTCGGAGAAAAATTGCAGAATCAACCCAAGGAAGATGGGCAGCAAAGCAACACCGAAAAGCACCACTAACGAAACCAGATTAAAAGCGTCTGGCATCCCGGCTTGGATAAGCTGAGTGCCAATGATGAAGAGCACCAGCCCGATCATCAGAACACCCGTCCCGATCAGCACCCAGGAGACCACTCGCGCCCAGGTCGTCAGTTGCAGCACACGGTCAAAGTTATAGACCTTTTCGATCTCGTTATCGTCGTTTGAGTCAGATTGTTTTTCGATATCCATTAATTTAACTGCTTTCTATAGGGTTTTCAGCAACGCCTGTCGGCTGTTACGCAGACGGTCGGAGATGATTTCGGTTACGCGCTTCATCACCACAAAACCAGATTCGGGGTTTGTCTCCAGCAGTTTCATGAACGGTTCAGCAGGGATGATGAGAAGACTCGAGTCTTCGTCACATTCGGCGCTGGAGGTGTAGTGAAACGGTGAGACAATGCCAGACCAACCAAAACTTTGATACGGTATGGAGACAAAAGAGACGGTGACGCTATCTGGACGGGAGGTCAACTTGACACGCAGGGCGACGCTGCCATTCAACAGAAAATGCAATTTATCTGCCTTTTCACCTTCGCGGAAGATTACCTCGCCTTGCTTTACCGAGACTTCAGAACTGATGGCGGCAATTTCTTTGAGGAGCGATTCCGGCAGTCCGTTGAACAGGTTGAATTGCGAGAGGGTTTGCGTGCTGATCATGTGGGTCTCCTTTGCTTTGAGCGAGGGTAAACTACGTTTGTTGAATCAGCTTCGGGTTCGGTGTGAGGCGCAATGTCTTGTGATATTTTCCCGAAAGGAAAAGAACGTCCAGATATGTTTATAATTGTACAGGATTTTAAATATTATGGCAGTCACGAATAATGTCACCAGATTTTTGGATTCGCGCAAGGTGAAGTACGCGGTACATGAATTGCCTGCGGAAAAACTTGGCGCGTTGGAGGCGGCGCAGATCATCGGTGTGCCGCCCGAACAGGTTTTCAAGACCATCGTTGTCAAGCGGGAAAAGGGGAAGTCGGTGCTGGCGGTGATTCCCGGTCCGCGCGTGGTGGATTTAAAGGCACTCGCTTCTTTTTTGGGCGAGAAGAAAATGCATCTGCCGACTGAGCGCGAAGCCGAACAGTTGACCGGTTTGCAGGCGGGCGGCATCTCGCCGTTGGCGCTGATCAATAAGGGCTTTCAAGTGGTCATCGATTCGGCGGCACGATCATTCGATGAGATTTTCGTTTCTGGTGGGCAGCGCGGACTGAACATTAGGCTGGGGGTCAATGATTTGGTGGCACTGGTCAATGCCAAATTGGGTGATGTCAGCCGCGAGGGATAGGTGTTCGGAAAATAAAAGACCGCAGAATTTCTGCGGTCTTTTATTTGTACGAATTTATCCTTGGAATTCAGCAACCTGCTCGCCGTTGACCCACAACGTATACGCGCCAGCGGAGAAACTTCCCAGTGGAATGTTCACGTCGAAAGGCTGGATGACTTGCGCACAGACCTTGTTCGGATCGGTCACAGAGTAAACATCCACCAACACTTTATTATCGGCATCAGGCGGGCTGACGATGACGCGCAACGCGTTGCAGGGTGTGGGGAGGTTTCCTTTAAGTTGAAGCATAAATTGCAGCGGAAAGCTTTCGAGAGTCAGCAAATCGGTGGATTCGAGGTAGACGTTTCCGCGAGTCAATGCGGCGTCACCGGGTTGAGGCGCATAATCCTGGATAGGCATGGCGGCTGGATTCTCCTCCGAGTTTGGATAGCTGGCGTTCGGGTAACTGACATTCGGATAACTGACCGACCCGTCATTGGAATCTGCGGCAGGCACACACGCCGCGAGAATTAAAGTCAGGGTGAGTAAGGTGTAAAGCAATCGTCTCATGGTAGATCTCCTTCAGGTTGTTGACGTTTCGATGGGTGGAAATGTTCCTAATAGGCAACGAAGTCGCCGATCAAACCTTCATTGATCCAGATGGTGTACCGTCCGCTGGAATAGGTGCCGAGCAGAATCGTCGCTTCAAACTGCTGGAAGACGTTATCACAATCCATATCTTTGTTGATCAAACTATATACATCCATGAAGATGCGTCCTTGTGCATCTGGCAGGTTGACTTCGACCCGTAATTCGTTGCAAACGCTTGGCATGGAACCTAGCAATCGTACCACCACTCGTGAAGGCGTCAGGTCGAAGCGTTCTGACAAGCTGATCGATGTCAACGTGACGCCTCCAATGGTCATGCCTATGTCTCCGGTTTTTGGTGCGTAGGGATTATCCTCCGGGGTGATGCGATATGGCAAAACAGCAGTTGGAGTCGGCTCTGCTGTCGGCGCGGCAACACAGCCAGTTAAAAGAAAGACAGCTATTAAAATCAGATAACGAAATTTCATGTTTCTCTCAGCGCCTTTTCCACGGCAGCAACAGCATGGATGTAGGTGGTGGGGAAGAGTGGCACGCGGCTATCGGTTTGCTTCACCAGCAACTCGATCTCTGTACAGCCAAGGATGATACCCTCCACACCCTGCGCGATCAACCATTCCATGATGCGTTTATATTCTTCGCGCGAGGCATCCACGATCTTGCCTTGTACCAATTCTTCGTAGATGACACGATGGACAAGGTCGCGATCTTCCTTCTCCGGCACGATCACATCCAGCCCAAAGTTGTGGATGAGGCGTCCTTTGTAAAAATCATGTTCCATCGTGAAGCGCGTACCCAGCAGACCGATGCGCTTCATTCCCGCCGCGACGATCTTTTCCGCTGTCGCATCGGCGATATGTAAAAATGGAATCTTCACACTCGCAGTGATTTGATCCGTAAGTTTGTGCATTGTATTCGTACATAATACAATAAAGTCCGCGCCGCCACGCTCGAGGTCTTGCGCACACTTCGCCAGAATTTCACCCGCTTCCTCCCAGCGGTCTTCGTGTTGAAGTTTTTCGATCTCGGCGAAATCCACAGTCACCATGATGCTCTTCGCCGAATGCAGCCCACCCAGTTTCGCTTTTGCCGTCTCGTTGATGATGCGGTAATACTCGATGGATGATTCCCAGCTCATCCCGCCGATCAAACCGATAGTCTTCATGAATTTGCTCCATTCATTATTGCCTTCTCGAAAAAGCGGGATGCGATCACATACACGCCGCTTCCTTCCACGGCGACGGTTGAATCAGGGAGGATGATCTTTCCCTCGCTGATAATTTTTCTCTCCGCCACTTCCGTGATGCGGGCTTCTGCCAGCAAGGGTTGATGTAAAGGCAATGGTTTGCGATAGTTGATGTTAATGTTCGCTGCCAGTACTTTGTGCCCCGCCGCCCAGACCACCAATCCCATTACCTCATCCAGAATCGCCGCAGACGCACCTCCATGTGCGTGCCCGGGCGGACCTTGATGCCGGTCAGAAAGCGTGAATTCAGAGGTCAAAACGCCTTCATCGTCCACGTACATCGTGATTCCAATACTATGCGGATTATCATTTCCGCATACAAAACACCAGCCATGATAGGGAAGTTGTCGTTTCATATAGCGTATTTTATGCCCACAGCCGAGGTTTGCCAATCTTCCCTTCCTCGTGCTAGAATCAATCAGATGATGATTCGCATAAAAATGATCGCCAATTACCGCGCAGTCCTGCCGCCGGAGGCAAAACATGGGGTGATCGAGATCGATGTCCCCGACGGAACCACGGTGTACGAAGCCATCTCGCGCTTTGATATCCCCCTTAATGATGAAAGCGTCATCGTGTTGAACGGTTTGACCGTAGATATGAACACCCCGCTCAAAGAAGGGGATATGGTCACTGCCTTTTCCGCGATCGCAGGCGGATAAGACCTTCAACCTGTAAACTGTAGCTCATATCCTTCAATCCACACCCAAGGAGTCCTCATGTACGGCTGGCACCTCAAATTATTACGAGTAAATCTCACCACTCACAAGGTCACGACCGAAGACGTTGACCCGCAAATTGCCCGCGACTATCTCGGCGGACGCGGATGGGCGATCCATTATCTATATAAGGAAATGAATCCCGCCGTTGACCCGCTCTCGCCGGAGAACATACTCATCTTCGCCACCGGTCCGCTGACGGCGACTCCCGCGCCGACGGGCAACCGCTACATGGTGGTCACCAAATCCCCGTTGACGGGTGCGTTGGCGCACTCCAACTCCGGCGGCGAATTCCCCACCTGGATGAAGCGCACGGGTTTCGATCTGTTCATCTTTGAAGGCAAAGCCTCAGAGCCAGTGTACGTTTTGGTGAACGAAGACCAGGTTGAGGTCCGGTCCGCGGCGCATGTTTGGGGCAAGGATACGCACGAGACGACGGACATCCTAAAAGCAGAAACGTCCGCAGAGGCGAGAGTCGCCTGTATCGGACCTGCCGGTGAGAATCTCGCCCTCATGGCAGCCATCATGAACGACAAGCACCGTGCTGCGGCTCGCTCTGGCGTGGGCGCGGTGATGGGCAGCAAGAATCTCAAAGCCGTGGTGGCGATGGGGAATAAGAACCCGCCTCTGCACGACACCGAAGGGATGCGTGCCATCAGCGTGGAGACATCCAAGAACGTGGGCGCGGATGTGAAGAAGGGCTCGAACATGCGCATTTACGGCACGTCTTATGTGCCGCAAGTGACCAACACGCTCGGCATTTTGCCGACGCGCAACTTCCTGCAAGGAACATTTGAACACGTTCATAACGTGGATGGCGATGCGCTCAAAGATCAATATCTGATCCGCCACACGCCTTGCTATCGCTGTCCGCTTTCGTGCGGACGTTTAACTGAAGTCCCAGATGGTCCGTATAAAGGCAAGGGCGAAGGTCCCGAATACGAAACCATCTCATCGCTTGGCACAGGCTGCGGTGTGAGCAATCTCGCTGCGCTCGTAAAGGCAAATTATCTGTGCAACGAATATGGGATGGATACCATCACCACCGGTATGACCATTGCCGTTGCAATGGAGATGTATGAGAAGGGCTATATCTCTGAAGAATTGATCGGTATGCCATTGAAGTTCGGCGATCACGATGCGATGATCGCGATGATCAAGAAGATGGCGTACAACGAAGGCTTCGGCAAAGATCTTGCGATGGGCAGTTACCGCCTCGCGGAAAAATACGGTCATCCCGAACTTGCGGTCACGACCCGCAAACAGGAATTCCCCGGCTACGATCCGCGCGGCTCACAGGGCATGGGCTTGCTGTATGCCACCTCTAACAAGGGCGCATCGCACATGGAAGGCGATGTTGCGTACGAAGAAGTCTTCGGTGTGCCAGTGAAGGAAAATCCGCACAGCACCGAGGGCAAACCGGAACTCGTCAAACACTTCCAGGATTCGTTCGCGTTGATCGACTCCTCGGGTCTGTGCGTGTTCGTTGCCATCCGCTACGTCTTCGACAAGAACCGTTTGATTTGGCCCCAGACCCTCGCCACGATGATGAATCTCAGCACGGGGGCGGGCTACACTCCCGAAGAAGTAATGAAAGCCGCTGACCGCGTATACACGCTCGAGCGCATGTTCCTCATCAAAGCGGGTTCGGGTCCTGAGTGGGACGTGCTTCCGTATCGTATGCTGCACGAACCTCTGCCGGATGGTCCCGCCAAGGGCATGGTTGCCGAACTCGATAAGATGCTGCCCGAATTCTACGAAAAACGCGGTTGGGATGAGAAGGGTTATCCCACCAAGGAAAAATTGATGGAATTGGGGTTGCCGATTAATTAGATGGTGGGACGTCACCAATAGACTGTCATGAGAGACCGGATGAATCTCCATCCGGTCTCTCGCTTCTTTACTTAACGGATAGCTATTTCTGTTTCCTGAATCTTTGGTATAACCCTCGGCATGACCGATTCTCCTGCCAACCTTCTCTGTAAAGCCTGCGGATTGTGCTGTTCCGGGCATCTCTTCGCCTGGGTGCGGCTCGACGCCAACGAACTAGATAAAGTGGAAAAACTTGGGTTGAATGTCATCCGCGATGACCCGCGTCAGCGTGGATTTTTACAGCCATGCGCAGTTTGGGATGGGACTTGCACAGTCTACACCTCGCCAGATTATCCGCGCAGTTGTGCGAGATACAAATGCAAGCAGTTCAAGGAATTGATAGACGAAAAAACGTCCCTGCCTGAGGCGATGGAGAAGATTCAACACGCGCACGAATTGATTCGAGAGTTGGAGAACGATCTACCCGCTTCACGGACCGTCAGTTTTCGAGAACGGTTGCTAACCAAAATGGAAGACCGCAGCGCGGAAAGTAAAGCCTTCCGTGAGAAGGCTCAGGCGTTGATTTCTTATTTCGAAGATTTCTTTGGTGTGATGGACTTCTTCGATTAAATTAACTGTGGATCGCATCCACTGTCACACGTTTGGCGTGGATGCGGCAGATGACTCGGGTTTCCTGTTCGCGTTTTTCAACTGGGAAGACATAGCCGTAATATTGCGGGTGTTTTGTATATTGGCGGGTGATTTCATCCAAGTGTGCTAACGCGTTGTCGTAAATCAACTCGACCTCTCCGCGGATTTGGATGAAGCGACTGGTATTTTCCGGATCTACGATGAGCAGGGAGACGTTTGGGTTGCGGTTCATATTCTGTCCCTTTTGACGTTCGAGTGAAGTGTTGACTCGCGCACATTCACCATCGTAGTCACACCACACGAGGCTGGACTGCGGCTGGCCATCTGGCATCAGTGTAGTCAACACTCCATGGATGGGACGAGTCAAAAGGTCGAGATGCGAGGCGGGGATTTGTTCGGTCATTTTGTCGCTTCTTTTTTTCTCGCATCCAAGGCCACAACATGGGTCGGGCGGATTTTACAAAGGATGGGTGTTTCTTTTTCCTTCAATTCAGCAGGGACGCACTCGCCAAAGTATGGTGTTTTTCCCGTGTAAAGCAAGGTGAGATGGTCAAGGTGTTCCATTGCGCCATCTTCGGTCATTTCGACAATTTCGCCGCGGATTTCGAGCGAGCGCAACGGCTCGCGCGGATCGTAGCACAGCAAGGTCACTTTGGGATTGGCGCGCATGTTCTTCTCTTTGCGAAAGCCGCGCATGGTGTTGAGGCGGACATAGGTTCCATCGAAGTCACACCAGACGGGTGTGGTCTGCGGCTGTCCGTTTGGCATGAGTGTTGTCAGCGCTGCTACACGTGGATGGTTTACAAGGTCGAGAAAGGTTTCCGGGATTTTGTCGGTCATGGTTTGAAGATGCTCTGAAGATCATTGACGGTTGCAAAATATTTTCTATAAGCTGATGTTTCGTTGAGCGTCCCTCGTAAGGCAATGAACAACTCTGCTTGCAGATAAGGATTTTTCGCTTGTATTTCCTTCGATAATGTGACAGTATCGTCTTCGATGGTCACACTCAGTTGACCACTCGCAGCGAGCCATTCCAGTCCAAATTGCACAGCGATCTCTCTTGCTGCCATTGCCGCCGCCAACTCATGGAGGGTGGTCTTGCCCGACTTTTTATTCAAAGCAAATTTGCAAAGTCCCGCCAGTCGGTTGAGAAAATCTTCCGGTTTTTCTTCCACGGGTGGGACGGCAAACACATAAATCGTTTTTGGTTTGACAACTTCCAATGCTTTTCGCAATTCTGCCGGGGATGGGGGAGATGTGTAGATCGCGAACTCATCGGCGCGCATCAATTCAAAACGTGATTTGCCCCTGGACTTGTCCGCGCCTTCTGCCCAGATGAGGGTTTGTGCATCCAAAGATTGTAAAGCGGAAATATTCAAGCGCATGTCTTGGATATTGACTCGCGCTTCGCGCACCTCGACGGGTTTTTCTTCGGTGACGCGGAATTCCCTAAACTGCAAGGTGACTTGTTTTTGTCCGCGGTAGGAGGTGGCACGCAGAGTATATGCGACGTCAAATTTGAAATCGGTTGGCGGAAGTTCTTCACCTGCGCCGCCCCACCAAAGGAAGCTGGCGATCTCGCCATGTTCATCTTCCACGTTCAAGCGCAGATGTTCCTTCGTTTTCCCGATTTCTTTGACGGACTTTAATCGGACATTGCGCGTGGCGAGAGTCAATTCCGGGTTGCCTGCGCCGAATGGAGCGAGTAGTTCCAAACTTTCAGCGAAGTCAAGGCTCAGGTCGGTCAACGCAAGCCAGGCGTCGATTTGAAGCGTGGGTTCTTCAAAGACAATGTCCCCCAACTGCTTTTCAATCGCTTTGCTGAGTCCCTTTCGAAATGCAGGGAGATTCTCTTTTAGCAAAGACATGCCCGCCGCCATGGGATGTCCGCCAAAGCCGAGCAATAAATCTTTTTGCGTGGTGATGGCTTCGGTGATGTGCAAGCCTTCGATGGAACGCGCCGAGCCGCGCAAAATATCGTCATCCGATTCGTTGAAGAGGATGGCTGGTTTGTGATACCGCTCGACGAGTTTGTTGGCGACAATGCCGACCACGCCGCCGGGCCAGTTGGGATGCGAAAGGACAATGGCAGGCTGATTCAGCAGTTCGGGATTTTCTTTGAGTTGTGCCTCAGCCGCATCGGTGACTTGTTTGGTGAGCATGCGACGCTGCGCATTCAACCCTTCAATCTGGGCGGCAAGGACACGCGCACGCGCGGAGTCGTCGGTGAGCAAAAGCTCGACAGCGGGGTTCGCATCGCCCAAACGACCGAGCGCGTTGAGGCGCGGTGCAAACGTGAAGCCGATGGTTTCTTCGGTCAGCGCATCGAAAGAGGCGCCAGCAAGCTCAGCCATTACACGCAGACCAAGGCGTTTTGTATTGCGCAGTTGTTCAATGCCTTGTTTGGCAAGCGAGCGGGTTTCGTTTTTCAGCAAGGCAACGTCCGCGATGAGACCGAGGGCGACCAGGTCGAGAAGATTTACGATTTCAGATTTTTGATTTTCGGTTAATAACGCTTCGGCTAATTTATAGGCTACGCCCACACCGGCTACATTTCGGAGTGGATGTTCTTCAGGCAATAGTTTTGGATTGACGATGGCTTGAGCATTGGGCAACGTCTCGCCGAGGTCATGGTGATCGGTGACGATGACGGTTAGTCCGTGTGAGTTGGCATGATTGATTGCTGCATGAGCTGTGATGCCAGTATCACAAGTCAACAACAATTTTGTGCCGCTCTCGATGATCGGTCGCAAACTCTCGATGTGAACGCCATGACTTTCACGTCCGCGCACGGGGACGTAATAAATAACATTCGCATCCAACGCCCGTAAAGTTTGCACCAGCAAAGCTGTGGATGTTTGTCCGTCCACGTCAAAGTCACCCCACACGCAAATTTTGTCTCCATTGCGGATGGCTCGCTGAATAAGCTCGACGGCTTTGTCGATATCGGGAAATTGTGTTGACGGATTCTTTTCAGGATATAAAAACGCCTCAGCCTCGACGGGAGAGTGGATTCCACGTCGGAGGAGAGTCTCTGCGATGAGGCGTGGCAAGCCCAAGTCTTGGAAAGAGGCGGGGATGTCAACAGGGTGAGGGTCGAGCCAGCGAGTCATACCTGGATTTTATCCTGTTCCATACTTGCGAAAGAGAAATGTAAGCGGGATTCCGACAAGTAGATATGCTCCAAAATAGAGCAAGCCGCCCGGTCGTTGGGAAAAATCAAAGAGAGGGAGGTATATGAGCGCAGCGAGCGTGATGAAAACGATCAAGCCATATGCAGCAAAGGAATGATGCAAGACGGTTCTGTGCCCGATGCGCCAAAAAAACGGGATGAATCCCACTGCAAGTGAGAAATAAAACATCCCAAAACTCCGCAGTGTAAACAGTGACATAACTTCGGGAAAGATTCCGCCATTGGTGCCCACGTCGCCGATCTGGGCGGTTATGCCGTATATGCCTAGAAGGCCGACTAAGAGAACGAAAAGTGCGGCAGGGACCTTCTGTGTCCACGATAGAACATCCCCCTGTAATGTGTTTGCCGGGCGAAGGCGGATATAGTCTGTAATGCCGAGGAAGGCTGTTAGCACATTGATGATGAGAGTTAGAAGATACAGCCATGCAATGGGATGTTGCAGAATTAGTTTCTCGCGAAAGGCAAACAAAACCAGCAACTCTCCAATTCCAAACAGCCAGAAATAAAGTAGGGATGTGCGGTTTAGGGACCACTCCCAGCGGCGGGCGTTGATAAATGCCAGCCAGGCATTCCCCAAACACCATGCACCAATGGTCATAACCATGAAAGCGGTCACTTTCCATGCGAAGACTGGGGCAAAGACTTCGGGAAAGATAAATAATAACGATCCGGTGACTGCATATAAAACTGCGCTACAGTATGTCAACAGGTGGGAGGCATTCGATAGCATGTGGTTTACCCTTTTCGTTTTATTTGTTTTGGAAACTGATATACGCTACCAGTCCCAGCACAGTGAGCAGGATGCCCGTCATTCCAACCCAACCTGGAAAGACGCCGCCAAGAAAGATGATCTCTCCCAGCAAAGAGAAAATGACTTCAAGGGATTGGGTTGAATCAACTGCTGAGACTTCATAAGGCTTGTGCGCCAGATGACGTGCGTACAAAAACAAAGTTGTAGCGATTACGCCGGAAAGCAAAGCCACCAATGCCGTGCTAAATGGTTGATCGCTGGTCGGTGGGGGAGGCGCGACGAAAAGCAGCAATCCGACCCAGAATGGAAGCGAGCCAAGCGTCAGAAGCAGGACGCGAGCAAAGGCATTTTCCAAAATGGGATGTTGGATGTGCGGCAGGCGTGGGTGATATCCCATGCGCGATTCCCAGACGAGTTGATTGCCAATGGGGTAGGCGAATGCCGCGCCGAGGACGGGCAGGGCGCTGAGCAGCACTTCGCGCAGGCTTGTCAACGCGGCATGTTCAATATTTACCAACACGATCCCAATGAAGATGATCCCTGTGAAGATCAATCCATTGCGTGGGACTTTCCGCCCAAAGAGCGCGATGACGATGGGCGTGGCAAGGATGGTAGTCTGCCATGTGGTAGCAACGATCCAACCGGCGGCGTATTGTGAACTAAAGGTGATGAGCGAGTAAAAAATTCCAAACCCAATACTGCCAGAGATCACCCAAAACAGCCAATGTTTGAAGAATAGCTCTTTTACATCTGCAAGCGCTTGCTTGCCCTTGGTGACAAGCAGGATCACGATCAGCATCAACAGCATAAATCCAAAACGCAGACTGGCAGTCCATACCCAATGACCTCCCTGCAGGCTTAGGGCGCGATTGATGACGAAGGTGCTGCTGAAAAATAAAGCTGCAAGGCTTCCGAAGAAAATTAGTCGAGGCATGTTGGTGTGTCCACTCTAAGCGTTGAAACTCAATTTTTCTTTGACTGCCTTGGGCAATTCCGGCAGTTGACTACGCTCGATTAAGAAAGTCGTCATCTCGGTCAACTCTTTGAAAATATAATGCTGACGTAGTGCCCCTTCGAGATACCCGGCTCCACTCGTGCCGCCTGTGCCGGAACGCATCCCGATCATCCGACGCGCCATCAGCATGTGCTTGTATCGAAACTGTGAAAGCAATTCATCGATGTCGATCAGCGTGGTCAGTAATTCGAATGGCATGTGGAAGATGGGTAAATTGCGATACATCATAATGAATAAGATTGCACGCATCGCTTCCGCTGAGAAATCGCCCAAACCTTCCCTGTAGAAGATGCGCTCCAATTCCTCGAACTGGCGCATTTCCACCATCCCCGAAAGACTATTCTTATAGATCTGCTTGTAGTCACTCCAGAATCGATGCTCGCCTTCCTCCAACGGATATTGGGATTTGAAGTCCTGCCAGAGCGACATATCAAAGAAGGGAGTTCGCTCCGCCCATCCAGTGATCAGACTCTTGAGCGTCGCCTCAGACTCGACGGCGGTAATTGCATCATAATCTCGTTGGTTGAATCCACCCGGACGCGTGTTCTTGTAATAGTTGGACTTGTAACGTTGTTCCATTTTGAGTCCCAGCTTGGCTTCGATGATGCGAAATTGCAGGCTCTGGAATCCCGAAGACGGCACGAGTAGATCACGAAATTCAAGGAAGTCCATTGGCGTCATTGTTTCGAGAACATCCACCTGACGATTCACGACTTCGAAGATTTTCACGATCCGCTTCAATTTATGCACAGCGATGCTCATCTCTCCGGCATTGTCATTGACGCTGCCGCTGGCAAAGATGCCGCGCACTGCATCCAACTCGTGGATGACCATCTTGAACCATAGCTCATAGGCTTGATGGATGATGATGAATAGCATCTCATCCGTCTTTTCGTTGCTCTTGGGGTGTTGACTACCCAAAATTTTGTCGAGTTCGAGATAATCGGTGTAATACAAAGATTCTTCCGTCATTGCGTTCCTCACTTTGGCTTGGGATTTGGTTTACGCTCGACCGATTCTATCTTTAAATACGAAGATGGACGATAGACCATGAACCATGAGCTACCGTCCATCTCCCATTTTCGCAATGGGAATTATCTTCCCAACAACGAATCGATCTCTTTCATCTGTTCCTTCGTCAGTGGTCCAAACTGCATTGCCTTTGCATTTTCTTCCACCTGCGCCACGGTCTTGAAGCCGGGGATCGGAACAGTCTTTTCACTGCGCGCCCAGATCCATGCCAGTGCGCCCTGCACCAACGTCCGCCCGTTGCTAGTCAGAATTTCGCGGATCTTCTCCAACTGTTCAAGCGTCGGCGCGAAGAAATGATCTTTAGACCAGGTATCATTGCGGACATCGTTTTGCGGGAAGGTCGCATTTTTTGAATATTTTCCGCTCAGCGCCCCGCGTGCCAACGGACTGCGATTCACACTGGCAAGATTTAATTCTTCACATGCCGCCAGCATGTCTGGTGTATCGAGAATCACATTCAAGTCATGCTGAATCGAGACGCAATGCTTGCCTTTGGCGAACTCGCGCGCGTTCTCGACAGAGTCCGTGCTCCAGCCGTAATAGCGGATCTTGCCATCCTTTACAAGCCCATCCAATACATCCAACATCGCAGGGACTTTTTCAATCGGGTAGTCCCACACATGCAGTTGATACAGGTCAATCACATCGGTATTGAGGCGGCGCAGGCTGTCTTCACATTCTTGACGAACATGCAAGAGATGGTCATCATCGCGGAAGGTGACCTGTTTTTTCGCCTCATCCACCTTGAAGCCAAACTTGGTGGCGATGACCGCTTTATCGCGTTTACCTTCCAAGGCGCGCGCCAATATCCACTCGCTGTGACCTGTCCCGTAGTTGGCGGCGGTATCGAAGAAATTGATTCCAAGATCAAGCGCAGCATGAATCGCGCGCACTGACTCGTTATCGTCGATGTCGCCCCAACCGCCTTCGCCGTCCAGCCATTTCCAAGGTCCGCCAATTGCCCAACATCCCAACCCCATAGGGCTGACTTTAATTTCAGAACGCCCAAGTGTTCTTTGTGACATTCCAGTGATTGTGCTCATTTTGATTTTCCTTTCCTAAAAATCTGCCCTCTACCACGGCAATGGATTGCTCTCGATCTCATTTGTCCACAGAGCGCGCATCGCCTGAACAGTTTCGGCGCTCAAGTGTTTATCTGCGGCGGCGAAGTTATCCAATGCCTGCTCCACGGTCTTCGCGCCGGGGATCACCGTGGAAACTTCTGGTTGTGCCAGCACGAATTGCAATGCCGCATGAGCCATTGAAGTTCCTTCGGGAACAAGCGCCGCAAATTTTTCCACCAGATCGCTGCGGCGCTTCAATACATCCGGCGACCAACGGCTGCGCACATCATCAAATTTATGATTCCCCCGATAGCGTCCCGAAAGCCAGCCCGAGTCCAATGGCACTTTGACGATCAATCCCATGCCTTGTGACTGTGCCTTTGCAAAAGCAGGCAGACAGTCTTGATACAAAGCATTGAAGAAAACTTCTGCCGCTTTGCTTTTGGTTGTATCCAGCACGTTCTCCAATTCAACGCGCCAATCAAGCGAAACACCGTACGCGCGGATCTTGCCTTCGGTCTTGAGTTGCTCCATCTCGGCATACAACTCCGCCGAAACATTTCCATCCATCAATTCGCGCGGCGGATTGTGCAGCAGCAGAATGTCCACATAATCGGTTTGCAGGCGTTTGAAACTGCCCTCAAGGACGGGACGCACATGCTCCGCCTTCCATTCGCTTTCATGCTTTTCATTGTAGTAACTGAACTTCGTGCAAAGGATGATATCCTTGCGAACGGACTTCAAGCCTTCGCCGAGAAGTTCCTCGCTTCTTCCTCCACCGTAGCCGGGAGCGGTGTCGAAGAAGGTACAGCCCGCCTCAAGCGACTTTTGCACGATCTTCAATGCTTCAGCTTTATCGTTTATTCCCCAATCGGGGTTTGCCAACTGCCACGCCCCAAGCCCGATCTCTGAGACGTTCATGCCAGTCTTTCCAAATGGACGCAGTTTCATACCTTTACCAATTCCCTTTCTTCGACCACTTTCGAGTAGTAGTCGATCTTGTAATGGATCAGCTTCAAGTGTTCGTTCATTTCTTCAATATGAGACTCAACCTTATCCCGCAACGACTTCAACATCTCGACCCGCTCTGGCAGCGTTTCGTCACCCTGACGCTGCAATTCCGCATAACGCTGCATGTCCTTGATGGACATGCCCGTAGCCCGCAGCTTGAGCAGAAATTCGATCCAGCCGACATCGTCCATGGTGTAACAGCGGCGGGTGTTCTCCTCGCGGTTGATGGGATGGATCAACCCAATGCGCTCGTAATAACGAAGCGTGTGCGGCGTCAACCCGGTCGCTTTGGCAACTTCTTGAATGGTGAGTTTCTTATTTTGGATATCCATACCCCTAGTTTACATCTTAGAGTGTGCTCTAAGTCAAGCCCCAGTTTTTCATTAAAAAACGGACGATAGATGGTCTATCGTCCGTTATCTATGGTCAATCGTCAGTTACAGCGGCTCGAACCGCGCTGTGAAGTGACGCAGTAACTCTGGAGCGTAGGTGAACTTGTAACCTTTTACTTTATTCGCTCGAGATTTGATGGCGGCGAGACAATCTGCCACATAGTCGAGATGGCTTTGGGTGTAGGTTCGGCGCGGGATGGCGAGACGCAATAACTCAAGCGCGGGGTAATGCCAAGTGTTATCTTCCGGGTCGAGACAGGCGAACATGACCGATCCGATCTCCACACCGCGAATGCCGCCTTCGCGATAGAGTTCCACAGCCAGAGCCTGAGCGGGGAATTCATAATTGGGGATGTGCGGGAAGATGGCTCCGGCATTGACGTACACGCCATGTCCGCCGGTTGGCTGAATGGTGGGAATCCCGTTGTCGTTCAGGCGTGAGGCGAGATAGGCTGTTTGCCCAAGGCGATACGAGAGATAGTCTTCATCCAAGCCTTCGTACAATCCGACCGCCATCGCATCCAGATCACGACCAGCGAGTCCGCCATAGGTGGGGAAGCCCTCGCGCAGGATCAACTCATTCTTTAAATTTTGGAAAAGCGTATCGTCATTCAAACACAACAGACCGCCGATGTTGACGATGGCATCTTTCTTTGCGGACATGGTCATGCCATCTGCCAGTGAGAACATTTCACGTGCAATCTCTTTGACCGATTTGTTTTCATAGCCGGGTTCACGCTGTTTGATGAAGAAACAGTTTTCGGCATAGCGGGCAGCGTCGATAAAGAAAGGAATGTCGTTCTCGTGATAGACCTGCGAGACGGCTTTGAGATTCTCCATCGAAACGGGTTGACCGCCTCCGGCATTGTTCGTGACGGTGATCATGCCCATTGGAATTTGTTCACGCCCATACTTTGCGATGAAAGCCTTGAGCTTGTTGATATCCATATTGCCCTTGAAGGGATGGCGGTTCTCAGGGTCGCTGGCTTCGTCGATGACGAGGTTGGCGGGGCGACCATGCCGTGCGCGGATGTTGGCATCCGTCGTGTCGAAGTGCATGTTGCTCGGTACCCACTGACCCGGCTTGACCAAGACCGCCGCAAGAATATTTTCAGCGGCGCGACCTTGATGGGTGGGCATGAAGTGCTTGAACCCGAACACATCTTCAACGGCAGCTTTGAGCCGATGATACGAGCGCGCGCCCGCATACGACTCGTCGCCGCGCATGATGGCTGCCCATTGTTCCTGACTCATCGCTCCAGTGCCGGAGTCGGTTAACAGGTCAATGAACATGTCTTCGGCTTTCATGAGGAAGAGGTTGTAGCCCGCTTCTTTTAAAGCAGCCTCGCGCGCTTCACGCGGAATGAGACGGATGGGTTCCACGACTTTGATGCGGAACGGTTCGGGTGGATAGGGGTGCTTGGTCATTTTTTCTCCTGAAATTTGAGGTTGCGTCAAATTTTGGGTAGCGAGCCTGGCGTGTGCCCCTGTGTGTTGCCATTCGGTCTCCAATGACCTATTTATTTTACGACCAATCTCTTTTTTCGCTCTGTAACAAATGTCATGAAATCTGAAATAAAAAAAGAACAGACATTATTTCGACTGTCTGTTCTTTTTGCTACGCAAAATTTATGCAGCCCGCTTAAACTCATATCTTTGAAGCACAGATTCGAGGATTGCATTCTGCTCATCGGTTACATCGATGAATTCGAAACCAAGGTTTTCATACTTAGCTTCGTCGCTATAGGCTCTGGCCACACGGGCGTGGATGGCAAATGGGTAAGGCGGTACGTTGGGGATCCCTTCGGGGAATTCGATGGAGAGAGTCACCAACTTCCCCGTTTCCAATGAAACATCTCCCACCACTCTGGCGCCGTGAATGGTCAGGTCTTCCAGGTACCCGAGCAGGGTTTTGGGATTAAGAGCATAGACCGGCACAAAGGAGGTCAGTTTCTTGCGTTGGTCTTTACGTTTATCAAACATGGCAATCTCCTGTTCGCATCAAAGACACACTAAGACTATAGCATGTATCCAGCCGATTTTGAAGATGTCACTCGACACGTTGTGACAAAATGGACAAAGATCGAAGTGTCCGATGTCCATTCTTGAGAATTGGTTGCAATCCCGGCTTCGGTGAGTATAATTAATCCGATATTCGCACCACCTCTGCAAGCCATTTCATCGTCAAAGGATTTGCATGTGACCACTATTTTTTTCGCCACAGACATTCACGGGTCGGATATTTGCTGGAGCAAGTTTCTCAATGCGGGGAAGTTTTATAACGCCGATCAGTTGATCCTCGGCGGCGACATGACGGGCAAGGCGGTCGTCCCGTTCATTCATCAGGGTGGGACGAATTACCGCGTCACTTTGCTGGAACAGGTGTTTGATATTACGAACGACGACGAACTGACGGACATGAAAAAGCGTGTCCGCAGCCGTGGTTACTATCCGTATTTGACGACGCCCGATGAGATCGCTGAGTTGGAGAAAGACCCGGAGCGTGTAGGCAAAATCTTTTTGCAGGAAGTGCTCAAGGTTGTGCAACAATGGATGGAATTGGCAGATAAAAAACTCGAAGGGACAGGGATGACCGTCTACTGTTGCCCGGGTAACGATGACATGGACGAAGTCGATGAAATTGTCCGCGCCAGCAAGAGCGTGGTGCTGGCAGAGGGACGAGTCACAAACTTGAAGAGCGGACATGAGATGATCGCATCGGGCTGGTCCAACCGCACGCCTTGGGATACGCATCGTGAAGAGGATGAGGATCAACTCAAAGTCCGGTATGAGGCGATGATCTCACAGCTCAAAGATCCGCACACTGCCATCTTCAACATCCATGTGCCACCTTATAAATCGAATCTCGATGAAGCGCCTGAGTTGGATGAAAATTTGCGCCCCAAAATGGCGGGGCAGTCGCTGAAGCCGGTCGGTTCGACTGCGCTGCGCGAAGCCATCGAGAAAACACAGCCGCTTTTGGGATTGCACGGTCACATCCATGAAGGGCGCGGCGTTTCGCGCATCGGCAAGACGTTGTGCATCAATCCCGGTTCGATGTATGAGCAGGGGACGCTGTTGGGTGCCATTGTCCGGCTTGGAAAGAAGAAGGTGGAAGATTACGTTTTGACAACAGGTTAACTTTGTAGGACATGTGTCTCTACAATCAAAAACGCCAAAAGAGGAGAGTGTTATGAGCAACTTGTTTGTCCGTAAAGCGACTGGGCTTGTCCGCTCGTGGTCGGTCTTCGACGCGTTCGTCTACGCGTTGTTTTCCATCAACCTGATCACACTGGGTTTGTACAGCTTTAGTCAGATGTATTACTTCGAAGGTGGGATGGTGAATGCGCTTATCATCAGTGCGATCTTCATCTTCTTTGAAGTGGTGGTCTATGCCGCGTTGATCGCGGTGATGCCGCGCTCGGGCGGTGACTACGTCTGGCAGAGCCGCATCCTTGGCGGAGCGGCTGGTTTTATCCTGGCTGTGACGGGTTGGTGGTTCATCCTGTGGCTGTGGGTTCCGCTCTACGGTGATATGTTCCGTCATATTGTGTTGGTGCCCATTTTGGGTGTGCTCGGTTTGAAAGATATCGCGCTTTGGTTTGCAGGGACTCAAAATGGCGCGTTCACGGCTTCGATCATCACGCTTGCCATCGTCAGCGGATTTATCATGCTCGGCATGAAGACCTATGCCCGCATTCAGAAATTCTCTTTCTATGGTGGGATGCTCGGTCTGTTGATTGTGATTGTGCTCTTGCTGACCGGTTCGCCTGAAGCGTTCAAATCTGGTTTGGAGGCGAATGCCACTTCCATGTTTGGTGCGGCTCCCGGCGTCTATGATGCGACGGTTCAACTCGGCACCGAGGCTGGCGCGATCACGCCATTTGCGGGCGGCTCGCTTTCCGTGGTATTCCTTGTCATTCCGTATATGGTCTTCTTCAATTTATGGCCGAACTGGGGCGCGACACTCTATGGCGAAGTCCGCGGCGCGACGGATTTCAAACGAAACATGGCTGGCATGGGTTCGGCGCTTGGCATCACCACCTTGTTGGGGATCATCCTGCTCTTTTCCATCCGCAACACGATGGGCTGGGAATTCTATGTGCAGGCAGGCGCGGCGTGGTGGAATTATGCTTGGGGCTATACAGATGTCATTCCGGCACTTCCGGTTTGGCCGTACCCAGCTCTGCTCGCTTCTTTCTTAACGACGAATAAACTCGTCCAGTTTATCGTTGTGGCGCTGATGAGTTTGTGGTGGTTCGGCTGGTGCGCTACTGTGTTCCTTTCGTCCACCCGCGTTATTTTCGCCGCCGCGTTCGACCGTTTGCTACCCGAATCGGTCGCGAAGGTGGACGAACGCACGGGGACACCGGTCAATGCGTTGTTGCTGATGGTCGTCCCGTCTGTGCTGGTGGCGTATCTTTTCAATTACAACCTGTTTAGCTTCGCCTCGTTGACCTTGTGCTCCACGTTGGTCATCGCTGTGACCTTTCTCGGCACAACCATTTCAGCGATCATCCTGCCGTATACCAAACCTGACCTATATCGCTCGTCGCCGATTTCCAAATACAATGTGTTGGGCATTCCGCTCATTACCGTAGCGGGAACCATCTTCGGTGCATTCCTGGTCTACTTGCTCTATCAGTGGTTGATCGACCCGAACGGCTTGTATGGCATCGGGATCACAAACACCAGCTCGATTTACTACATGCTTGGGAACTATGTGCTTGCCGCGGTCATCTACTTTGGATTCAAAGCCTACCGTAAGGGCAAAGGCATCGACCTGAGCAAGGTGCAATCTGAGATTCCGGTGGAATAAAAAATAGAAAGATCTGACAGGTTCCTGAAACCTGTCAGATCTGTTTAAGGTGAATGGATGGCGTTAACTTCGCAGGAAATTTTGACGGAAATGCATCGACTGATTGAGGAGGGCAATGCAAGGAACATTCAACTCCGTGCCATTGGCGGGCTGGCAGTACAGGCGCACAACAAGCGGAATCATCCGCTCTTTGTGCGTGACTTTGCCGACCTGGATTTTGCCGTTGCGAAAAAACAACGCCGCGAGTTTGAAGCCTTCATGCCTGAAGTCGGCTACAGCCCGGATAAACAATTTAACATCCTCAATGGTTCGCAACGTCAGATTTACAACGACGAAAAGACTGGCATGAAAGTGGATGTCTTTATTGGCGATTTTGAAAT